>CAZGPF010000164.1:0-4150 GCA_964527275.1 uncultured Desulfosarcinaceae bacterium | reverse complement strand
CAGGGCCTGCCCAACCGCCTGGTCGGAGATGGCGGCCTGCTGCTGCTTGTAGATGTTGGGAAAGCCGGTTGCCGGGCTGGCTGCCGCCGGGCGTCCGACATAGGCCACCGGTTGTCCCACGTGCTCCTCTATCAGGGGCCGCAGATAGCTCCAGGCGCCCATGTTGGCCGGCTCCTCCTGGACCCAGGTCCATGTTTGCGCCTGGGTGTACTTTTCCACGATGGCCTGCAAGGCTTTTTGCGGCCAGGGATAAAGTTGTTCGATGCGCACGATGGCTAGATCGTGGCATTGAAGTTCTTTGCGGCGCTGGAGTAGTTGGTAGTAGATCTTTCCGCTGCACAGTAAAATCGTGCTGGCCCCGGGGGTGTCGATGGGATCGTCTATCACGGGACGAAATTCACCGGCGGTCAAATCATCTAATGCGGAGACTGCCTGGGGGTGGCGCAGCAGGCTTTTGGGCGTCATGATCACCAGGGGCTTGCGATAGGCCGCTTTTACCTGGCGTCTTAGCAGATGGAAATATTGAGCCGGCAGACTCAGATTGCAGACCTGGATGTTCTCCTCGGCGCCGAGTTGTAAAAAGCGTTCCATGCGGGCGCTGGAATGCTCCGGCCCCAGTCCTTCCCAGCCGTGGGGCAGCAGAAGCACGAGGCCGTTGCGGCAGCGCCATTTGGTTTCGCCGCTGGCAATGAAAAGGTCGATGATGCTCTGGGCGTTGTTGACGAAGTCGCCGAACTGGGCTTCCCAGATGTTGAGACCGTTGAGCCGGGAGATGGCGTAGCCGTATTCGAAGCCCAGCACCCCGGCTTCGGCCAATAGGCTGTTGTATACCTCGTAGGGTGCCTGGTCTTCATCAAGGTGGTTTAGCGGGGTGTGGCTGGCACCGCTGTGGCGGTCGAACAGTACGCTGTGGCGTTGGCTGAAGGTGCCCCGGCCGCAGTCCTGGCCGCTCAGGCGAATGGGCACCTTTTCGGTGACCAGGCTGGCAAATGCCAGGCTTTCGGCGTTGGCCCAGTCGATCCCTTCGCCGTTTTCGATGCTCTGCATGCGTCGTCGCATAAGCATCTTGATTTTGTCGTGGGGCGTAAACTCCGGGGGCTGGTGGTTGAGCTTGCGGGCCAGGGCCAGCAGTCTCTTGGCGCTCACTGTTGTATCCAGCGGGTCGTAACTGAATCTGGAATCGTAGCCCTGCATCTCTTTGAAAGAGCGTGTGGGGGGAAAAGGGCAGGCGCTGCCGCGAACTTCGATGTAGGCGGCTTCCAGGTGGGTGTTAACCTCGGCCTCCAGGCGCAAGATCAGTTCAGGATCGATGACGGCGGCGCTTTCCAGCTGGTCGCCGTAGAGACGATGGGGCGAAGGCCGCTCCTTGATGCGGTCGTACATCTGCGGCTGGGTAAAGTAGGGTTCGTCGCCCTCGTTGTGGCCGTAGCGGCGGTAACAGATCAAGTCCACTACCACGTCTTTATGAAACTTGTCGCGGTACTCGGCGGCCAGGCCGGCCACATGTACCAGCGATTCGGGATCTTCGCCATGGACATGGAAGATGGGCACCATGAGCATCTTGGCTACATCGGTAGAATAGCGCGTGGAGCGCGCATCGTCAGGCAGGGTGGTGTATCCGATCTGGTTGTTGATCACCACATGGATGGTACCGCCGGTGGTATAGCCGGCAAGTTGGCTCATGTTGAGAGTTTCGGCCACGATGCCCTGTCCGGCGAAGGCGGCATCGCCGTGCAGCAGCAGGGGCACGACCTGCTTGCGTTGCCGGTCGTCATGCAACTGCTGGCGCGCGCGCGCGATGCCCTCCACCACCGGGCTGACGGCCTCCAGGTGGCTGGGGTTGTTCACCAGCAGAGCGCGGATGGCGTCGCCATCGGGCAGCTCGATATCGGCCAGGTAGCCGTTGTGGTATTTCACGTCGCCGTCACCCACGATCTGGCCGGCGTCGTAGCAGGCCTCGAATTCGGCGAAGAGCTCCTCGAAAGGCCTGCCCAGGATATTGGCCTGCACGTTGAGCCGGCCGCGGTGGGCCATGCCCAGGATCACCTCCCGGGCACCCAGTCGGGACAGCCGCCGCAGCAAGGCGTCCAGCATGGGAACCAGGGCGTCGCCGCCCTCTAAGGAGAAGCGGGTCACCCCCTGGTATTTTTTGTTTAAAAACTGTTCAAACACCGCCGCACGGGTCAGCTTTTCCAGGATGCGCCGCTGGGTGGCGGCCTCTATGCGGGGCTGGTTGCGCACCGGTTCCATGCGTTCCTGAAGCCAGCGGCGCTCGTGCGGGTCCTGCAAGTGCATGTATTCCACGCCTACGGAGCGGCAGTAGGTCTGCTTGAGAGTCTGGAGAATCTCCTTGAGGGACGCCTGCCTGGTAAAGGAAAACTGGGGCGTGTTATAAATCGTCGGCAGATCGTCGTTGGTCAAACCGAACTCGGAGAGCTCCAACATGGGATGCGAGGTGGGGCAGGCGCTCAGGGGGTCCATGCAGGCCAGCAGGTGTCCCAGATCGCGAAAACGGTTGATCATATCCGCCACCCTGGAGGCGGCGCCGTCTTCATGGCCCACGGAATCGGTTGTGCCGTGCCGCAAGCCGATGTCGAAGCCATTGAAAAAAAGCCGCCACTGGCGGCTCACCGACCGAGGATCGTTCTGGTAGCGTTGATACTGGGAATCGAGGTAGTCGAGGTTCAAGGTTTCGGGTATCTGCATGGGGCTCCTTTACTATTTTGCGGAAATGATAAGAAATCAGATAGGATGGTGTCAATGATAAATATATCTTGTGAACGGGCGGCCCCGTCGGATATAAACCCTAACGTGGCATGGACTTAAGCGCGGGCATGAAAAGGGGGGCATCGTCACGATTGGAAGTCCATGTTCGCAGTGAAAGGTTGAGCCAGGTGAATACCATACCGCCCAAACGAGAGTGCCTGCACCTGTTGTGCAGTGCGGATATGCCGCGACACATCCAGGAACACTCGCAGATGGTGTGCCAGGTGGCCCTGGTGATCGCGGACGGGCTCATCGCGGCCGGCGTGAAGATCGACCGCCCACTTGTGAGCGCATCGGCCCTGCTGCACGACATCACCAAGCTGAGCAGCTTCAAAACCGGTGAAAATCATGCCCAGACTGGTTGCGATTTCCTGGCGGCCAGGGGATTCGTTGCGGTGGGGGAGATCGTGCGCCAGCACGTCATGCTGGACGACTACTTTGCCGCCGCCGTGCCCAGTGAGGTGGAGGTCGTCAACTACGCAGACAAACGGGTTCTGCATGATCGCGTGGTCCAGTTGGATGACCGCATGGCCTATATTCTGAAACGCTACGCCACGACCCGCGAACGCCGCAAAGTATTGGCCCAGTTGTGGCACCGCACCCGGCAACTGGAAGATCGTCTTTTCAGCTATCTCACCTTCCGTCCAGATGAGATGGCCAAACAACTTTAATGAGTGAAAGAGGTAACTCAGCGTAATGGCAAAAAGCACAAAAAAAGCATGAACTGTAACGATTGTATCTCGAACTGTAACTGCTCAGAGTGCTTTAGGTTCGGTCATTCAGGTCTTTTCATAATAGCATCGCTATATGGAAAGGCCTGAAGGGCCGAAGATGAAGTGCTCTGAGTAGTTACTACAAGAGATGCTATCCTCGCGGGAGCAACGTCCCGTGGCGACACGCCTCGCCAATTAGGCCTATGTACAATCTTATAGTCGTTTGCACGGGTAATATCTGCCGCAGCCCAATGGCCGCCGGACTGCTGGCCCACCTCCTGCCGGCCGATCTATCCAACCGCATTTCAATCACCTCCGCCGGTACCCACGGACTTAGCGGCTACCCGGCCGACCCCTATGCCATAGAGGCCATGGCCGAGTTGTCCATCGATATCCGCGGCCACCGCGCACGCCAGATCAAGCGCAATATGGCCCGCGAGGCGGACCTGATTCTCACCATGACGACGGCGCATACCCGTATTGTCAATCGTCTTCTCAAGCGGCGGCAAGCTCCGCCGCGGCTGATCAGCGAATTCAACACCCCATCAGCCGCCATCGATATCGAAGATCCCTACGGCCGACCCTTGAGCGCTTACCGACATTGCATCCAGGTATTGCAGCCTTGCGTGCAAGGGGTGATCTTGTGGCTGGGCGACAGCATGTAGCCTGTT
>CAZGPF010000163.1:3793-4194 GCA_964527275.1 uncultured Desulfosarcinaceae bacterium | reverse complement strand
GCTATATGGAAAGGCCTGAAGGGCCGAAGATGAAGTGCTCTGAGTAGTTACTCATTTTGTAACCTGCCTTAGTGTGCCTGTGCGGCCATTGAGCCCGCTAACCGAGGCCGGCCAATTGTGCCGACGCAAAGAGCAGGTCCCAATCTCAGCATCGAAAAATTTACACCCGGCTCGGCCTGCGAAGTCCAATTTCAGAGCCTCGATCATCAACCTGGGGACGCGGCAATGTCGGACGACCGCTTGCCGAGCATGCGGGTGGCATTGGCTACGGCCAGCAGGGCCGTGCCCATGTCGGCGAACACGGCTTCCCACATGCTGGCCATGCCCATGGCACCGAAGACGATGAAAACGCCCTTGACGGCAAAAGCCAGGGTGATGTTCTGCCAGATGATGCGGCGGGG
>CAZGPF010000163.1:0-3783 GCA_964527275.1 uncultured Desulfosarcinaceae bacterium | reverse complement strand
CTGGCCACGGAGATGGCGGCGGCTACCTTGGACGGTGAATCGGTCATCAGGACCACATCGGCGGTCTCCACGGCGGCGTCGCTGCCCAGTCCTCCCATGGCTATGCCGATATCGGCCCGGGCGATTACCGGAGCATCGTTGATGCCGTCGCCAACGAAGACCGTTTTCTCGCCTGGCGCGTTGCGGACACTGATCTTTTCGAAGATGCGTACCTTATCTTCGGGCAGCAGATCGGCGTGCACGCCGTCGAGTCGTAGTTTTTGCCCCACGGCCTTTGCCGCGAAGGAGTTGTCCCCGGTCAGCATGGCCACATGGTCGACGCCCAGGTCACGCAGGGCCGTGATAGCATCGGCCGTCTCGGGACGTATCTGATCACCAATGGCGATATAGCCGGCGTAGTGGCCATCCACAACTATGTGGGCCACGGTGCTTTCGAACTCGCATTTGGGGTGCGGTATATCGTGCATATGCAGCAGGCTGTCGTTGCCCACCATGATCTGGTGGCCGCCGTAATGGGCGGCCACGCCCTGACCGGACATATCCTGATGGTCGGTGATCTTGGTGAAATCGAGCTTGCCGCCGTTCTCCTGAAATGCCGCGAGGATGGAAGTGGCTATAGGATGGGAGGATTGAGACTCGGCTGCGGCAGCCAATTGCAGCAGCTGGTCCCTGGAATAGCTGTTTAGATTGACGATCTCGGTGACATGAAACACCCCCTGGGTAAGGGTGCCGGTCTTATCGAAGACCACGGTTTTAACTTTTGCCAGGGCATCTAAGAAGTTGGAACCCTTGACCAGGATACCGTCCCGCGAGGCGCGACCGATGCCGCCGAAGTAGCCCAGGGGAATGCTGACCACCAAGGCGCAAGGGCACGAAATCACCAGGAGAACAAGGGCCCTGTAGACCCAGAATTTGAAATCGGCGCCGACGAACAGCGGCGGTCCAAAGGCGATCACGGCGGCAATGAGGACCACCGCCGGCGTATAGTAGCGTGCAAAGGTAGTGATAAACTTCTCTGTCCTGGCTTTACGGGCCGTGGCACTCTCCACCATCTCCATGACCCTGGCGATGGAAGACTCCTCGAAAGGCCGGCTGACCTCGATTGTCAAAGCACTGGTCTTATTGATCTGGCCAGCCATGACCCCATCGCCGGGGCGCGCTGTGAGAGGCACTGATTCCCCGGTGAGCGCCGAAGTGTCTACCTGGGAGCTTCCTGCGACCACCTCGCCGTCCAGGGGAATCTTCTCGCCCGGCTTGACCGCGATGAGGTCCCCCACCCTGACCGCCTCGGGAGATACTTCTCTGTAGCCACTCTCCGTCTTCAACACCGCGCGGTCGGGCTTTGCCGCCAACAGCGCGCGAATCGAACGGCGCGAACGCGCCACGGCAAGCTCCTGGAGCAGTTCGCCCGTCTTGTAGAAAATCATCACCCCCACGGCCTCGGACCAGGCGTGGATGGCGATAGCACCGATGGTGGCGATGGCCATGAGCACGTTCTCATCGAAGAAGGTACCCCGGATAATGGTGCGCAAGGCACCTTTGAGCACATTCCAGCCAGCCAGCAGGTAGGCGCTCAGCACGATCACGATCCACCATGGGGCCATGGACAGCGCGGGCGTCAACCACTGAGCCAGAGGCAGCAAGCTAAACAGCAGGCCCGCCGTGATCAGCAGGGCCAGCTCCTTTTTGAGATTGACTCCGTAGCTATCGGCATCTTGCCCGGAAAGCTTACCGGCCGGCGAAATCGGAACGATCTCGACTTTCGGGTCGATGCGCTGGGCCGTTTCGATGACCGGGGCCATATCGCCGGTCTTGATGTGCAGGGTAAGATTGGCAAAATCGATCACCGCCTCCTCGACGATATCGATCTGATTCAAGCCGTGTTCGATCTTGGACGCGCAAGAGGCGCAGTCCAGATTTTTCAGGTGGTATCTTTCCAGGGGTATATTCTCGTTCATTGCCGAGCTCCTGCAATTTTGGCTAAGCCTCCTGCACATGCTCCATGCCCAAGTCGAGCAGCTTGTCGATATGGTCATCGTCCAGGGAGTAGAAAATCACTTTACCTTCGCGCCGGGCCTTGACCACCCGGGACTGTTTCAGGTTCTTGAGTTGATGGGAAACCGCCGGCTGTTTCATCCGCAACAGGGCGCACAGATCACGGACACAAAGTTCCGCTTCGGTGAGCGCCCAAAGAATGGCGATGCGCGTGCCGTCCCCGAACAGCTTGAACAGCTCGGCCAATTGGTTAAGCTCCGCCACAGCGGGCATCAATTTGCGGACCTCTCTTACGGTATCCTGGTGAATACCTCTGGTCACGGAAGTCTCGATGGGTGTGAGCACGGGCGTCTCCTTATCGGGCCTTAAAATTATCATATGCTTATATGAACATATAATAATTGGTAATGGCCTGTCAATATTTAATTGGCTAAACTTTCATCAGTTGGGCAATGGCCTTTTCCAGACCGTCGATGGAGAGCTCGAACATGGGAAAGATCGTGGCGATCATAACGATGGTGCGGGTATGGTTCCACTGGTGACGAGGCGTGGGGTTGAGCCACACGGAGTGTTTGAATGTGCGAGCCAGGAATTTCAGGCACTCGATACTGGGCCAGTTCGGCATCCAGCACATAGTTGGTCGCCCCAGCGAACGCTGGGTGGCTCATCTATGCTCCTTTGCGAATGCGCCGCGACAAGGCCCTTGTCAGCGCCAGCACCTTGCGGCCCAGCTCGGGGGTCAAGGACCCGGTGCCGCAAGACGGGGTGATAAATGATTGGGCCCGGATAGTGTCGCAGTCCAGCCCCATGGAGACCAAACAATCGACCTTGGCGCGCCACTCTTGCCAGAGGGTATCGACGGTGGCCGCTTCGATCTGCTCGACCCGCAGGGTGGGTACCAGGCCCCAGGCTAGAAAACGGCCGGAGGCAAAATAGTCCTTGAGTCGATCCCCATACAAGATGAATTTGTCAAAAAAGCCGTGAGCATCGAAGTTGATGATGTCCGCCTCGGAATCGAACAGCAGCGACCAATCGGTGTTGGCACACACATGCACGCCGGCCAGCGCGCCCTGATCGTGGATGGCGGCTATCACCTCTCGCAGGCAGGCATCGATCTCCTCCCGCGAGATGCTGATGAACTCGGACGATCCATACCCGGCCAGGGCCGGCTCGTCTATGAAAACTATCACCGGAACGCCGCTGCCCGCCTTCTGCAACATTTTGGCCTGCCAGGCGGCTTTCAAAGCCAACAGCTTGACGGCGGCTTCCCGCAGGGAGTCGTGATAGAAGATGGCCCGTTTCTCGTGATCGCGCATGCCGGTGCAGAATGTGATCGGACCGGTAATCTGGCCCTTGAGCGCCTCCCACTCCCCTGTCGCCGATGCCAGGGCATCCAGCAGGCTGAAGAATCCCTGGGCTGCGGCGGGGGTCAGGACAAAACGGGATTGGTCCCAGCCTTGGCCCTGCTCGCTCAGCAGCAGGTACTCCTCGAAAAACTCCAGCATCTGTGCGTCGAAATCGCCGGCCGCAGTGTCAACATAACAACGGTCGCCCTCCTCGACTAGCCCGGGCAGACCGAGCATGAACTGTTCCAACATGCCCTCACCGGCGTTGCTCGGCAACTGGACCCAATTGGGAATGCGGGACGCATACTCGAAGACCCGGCGCAGCGCCGTGTCGTGATCCTGCAACGGCTGGCTGCCGACAAGCATGGCCAGTCCGTGGGGTCTGAAGATATCAGCCATTATAGAATCCTCGGTTTGGAGTAAACCATCCGTCGGTGATACT
>CAZGPF010000162.1:0-4220 GCA_964527275.1 uncultured Desulfosarcinaceae bacterium | reverse complement strand
TATATGGAAAGGCCTGAAGGGCCGAAGATGAAGTGCTCTGAGTAGTTACAAAACAGGTATGGCGTGTCTGGGATGAGGGTTCACCCCCCCTGCCCCCCTGCGGTCAAGTGAGAAGAAAGGATCTGGCCTGGTGCCGGCCGATTTATAATACCGGCCAACGGTGAGAGCACAAACATTCCAGGGGCCACCTCGACGTTGGGCCAGAAGCGATCCATTGTCAAGGTGAGCCTCTGACCATGCCCGGCCTGGATGGATACCTTTCCGGGAAGCAGATAGCCGCCCTCTCTTCTCCATTGGCGCCACTGCACCTCGTGGAGCATGTTTCCCATGCCGTCGTAGGCCTGCATGTTTTTTAAACGCCCGCTGGAAAGATCTATTTCCAGTTGCGCCACGGTGCCGCGCCAGCGGTTTTTGAGTACGATGACGCTCCTGCGGGGTCGTGCCGGAACGATTTGCGCCGCAACGTGGGGCGGTAGCGGCGGGCGGCCAGCCAGAATAGTCAGCAGCTCCTCGATGCCGATGGGAATATGCACCAAGCGCTCCATGGCGCTGCGCGTTTGCGGCAAGCGATAGAATTTTCGATCCGCGTGGGAGACCAGGGTAATGGTTTCGCCATCACCGGCCATGCTGGTCAGCGGCTGGCCCAGGGCACTCAGCCACTCTACGCGCATCTGGTTGGGAGCCACCGCCGCCAGGGCGATGCGGCCTCGCAGCGATTGGCCCTCGGAATGCAAATGCGCCCGGGCCAGGCATTTATACTGGTTCAGTCCGGCATTCAACCCCACGGCGGCCTGGATCAGCCGCCGGGCCTCGGGCTGGTCGTTAGGAGGCTTGATCAGCCAGGTGCAGCCATTGAGAGCCAACGCCAGACCGAGGATCAAGGCCCAGAGAGAGCGTGGAAGCGGCATACGATATCGACGCACGGGATTTGCTGGAATCATGGAGGCCTACTGGACCTTCAAAGAACGGATTTTTTCCCGCAAGGCCTCGCGGCCAGACTCTTTCTTGGTTAAGGAGCGTTGGTAGTAGTTCAATGCTTTGTGCGTGCTCTCCAGTTTGAGGTAGAGGTCACCAAGATGCTCCAGGATGGTGGGATCATTGGGTTGGATGCTTAGGGCCTTGTTGAGCCATTGCAAAGCCTCGTCGTACTGGCCCCGCTTGTAATAGACCCATCCGAGGCTGTCGGCAATGTACCCGTCATCGGGTTTGATCCTCAGCGCCGATTGAATCAAGGTTTCGGCCTCGTCCAGCTTGATACCCATATCGGCATAGGTATAGCCGAGGTAATTTAGCGCCTGGGCGTCATCGGGGGTCAACCGAAGCACCTCCTGCATGGCCTTGATGGACTCTTGCCGGCGTCCGAGCTTGTCATAAATCACGCCCATGCGGAAATGGAGGCGGGCCTCATTGGCATCCTTGCTCACGCCGGCTTGTAAGACACCCAGAGCCTGATCATAACGCTCCAGCTTTTCGTAAAAATAGCCCAGATAGAAATAGAAATCGATATAATCGGGATGGTACACCTGTGCCTTGCGCACCAGCTTGATGGCGCTCTCGCTCTTTCCCATGTCGTGATAGAGCAACGCCCCACGAACCACGGCGTCGGTATATAAGCGGGAATCGGGAGAGACCTGAGTCTGGTGCTCGATGGCGCTCTTATTATCTCCCAGGCTTTCGGCGGCTACACCGGCTAAGAAGTGCAGGTCCCTGCCTGCAGGGTTGGCCCGCAACATGCTCTCGGTGATCCAAAGAGTCTCCTGGTACTGTTTGGATTCCAGGCAGATCGCAAAAAGCGTGGTAAAGATGGTGGCGTCTTTATCGATGCGTCGGGCCAACCACGCCAGCAGTTCCAGCGCCGGGCGCTCCTGGCCGATTTTACGGAGATGCAGCGCCAATTCGAACGCGTACTTATGTCTGCCAGGATGGTATATTAACAGATTTCGATAAATCTGGATGAGTTCGGTTGTCCGGTTCTGGCTTTTGTATAGTTTGGCCAGTTCCAGGAGGGCCTCCTTCAGGGAGGGCTCGAGTTTTAAGGATTGGACTAGGGCGGCTTCGGCGGCCGCCTGCTCGCCCTGGGAGGCCAGAACCTTGCCGTAAAAATAGAATGCAGCGTAAGAGCCCGGCACATGTTGTGTCATCCGCTTGAACACCTGGCGTGCATTGTCCAGGTCGTCCCTGTTCCAATGTATGCGCCCCGCGCGCAGATAGGCGCTCTCGTCGCGCGGATCGGCGGCCAGGACCTTCTCGTAGGCATCCAGGGCTCGATCCAACTTATTTTGCTGTTCGTAAATGCGGCCGGCCATTGCGATGGCCCGCATGTTGTCCGGCTCCCTTAAGATTACCTTCTCAATCAGTTCCAGGGCCCTGTCGAGCTCATTCTTGCTAGTCAGGAGGCCGGCCATTTCAAGCTTGAGGTAGGTTGAACCGCTATCGTGCTCCACGGCCTGTTCCAACATCGATATGGCGGCGTCGAGGTCGCCCTGTCTCAGCTCAAACTGGGCGGCGCTGAAAAAGTAGTAGGCCGACTCGTCGGAGAGCGCCGAGCGCGTCTTGTGTCCCGATTCTGAACGCGATATTTGCGGATGGGCCTGGCAGCCGGCCAACGAGACGATGGCAAGCAGAACAAGCCCCGCTGTCATGAGTAGTCTAAACATCAGCTTTAACCTTTTGCGCCTTAACCCCTGATTTTATTAAAGTCTACGTTTAACGACTACCGGAGGTGTAGGCCTCGAAATCGGGAATCTCGCTTTTGAAAAATTCGCGCATCTTCTTGATAATATTTTTTTCAACTTGTCGTACCCGTTCACGTGAAATGCCGTAACGATCACCGAGTTGCTGTAAGGTAAGGGGCGTATCCGAGAAGATGCGCTCATCGAAAATCACTACTTCGCGATCGGTCATCTGCTTACGAAAGTGGGCAATCTTGTTATGCAGCAAGACCTCTATCTCTTTTTGGGCCACCCGATCCTCGGCCGAGGCGGTTCCTTCGTTGATAAAATCTATGCGGTCGGTATTGGAACCCTCTTTAACCGGTGAGTCGAGGGAGACATCCCAGCCGTTCAAGCGCTGGTCCATATCGACGACTTCGCGTTCGGAGACCCCCAGCCGCTCGGATAAGAGCTTGGGATTGGGGTCGAAACCTTGTTCGATGAGGCTCTGTTTCTCTTTCTTGAGTTTGAAGAAGAGCTTGCGCTGTCCCTGGGTGGTGCCGATCTTCACCAGGCGCCAGTTGTCCATGATGAATTTCAGAATATAGGCTTTGATCCAGAAAGATGCGTAATAGGAAAATTTAACATTCTTGTAGGGATCAAATTTTTTTACGGCCTGCATCAGTCCGATATTTCCCTCCTGAATCAAGTCCAGTAGATTTTGCATCCAAACCCTTTGAAATTCCAATGCAATTTTTACAACCAAGCGCAAGTTAGCGGTAACCAGCTGATAGGCGGCATCCGGGTCACCCTCTTCCTGGACCCGCTTGCCCAGGGTCACCTCTTCATCACGAGTCAAGAGTCGGTACTGGCTGATCTCCGAAAGATAACGCTGTAAAGGGTCAAATGGGACCATCGAGTTGTCAACGACGGTCGGGGCCTTTTTGGGGAGGGTTTTAGCCTTTACGGCTTTTTTCCTCGATGCCGCAGACTTTGATTTGCTTGCTTTGGCATTCATCTAATTTGAATCGCTTTCAAAGTGCTTGACCATCTGGTAACCGGCAGGCTCGTTCAAGCTGTTTTTTGTGGACATTTCAAGGTTGGCCATGTTAATTGCCTTGCCAATTCCTTTTGCGCGCCTGTAGCTCAGCTGGATAGAGCAACGGACTTCTAATCCGTAGGCCGGGGGTTCGAATCCCTCCAGGCGTGCCAGCCTCACCGTTTTCCCCATGCAGGCAAGTCGGCCGTCACTGCGGCCACAATCAGAGACTTGCGAAAAAACTAGAATAGCATATTTTTGCGGGTTTTCAAGGATAATGCAAAGGTCCAAAATTCAAGGTTCAAGGCGACCGGCAATCAGACAAGAGTTAGACTGTTGGGTGAGGTAGCAAGTCCTAAGGTACTGAAATCCAATATCAGTTTAGCATTTGAAATGGGTTGCAAAGAGCAGCAGTTTTCCAAAACGGCCAAATAGCTTTCTGGTATGGCCCCCTGCCAGATTAAATTAAAATGAAGGTAACTACTCAGCGTAATGGCAAAAAGCACAAAAAAGCACAAACTATAACGATT
>CAZGPF010000161.1:0-4244 GCA_964527275.1 uncultured Desulfosarcinaceae bacterium | reverse complement strand
TGTTGCAGTTCGTGCTTTTTTGTGCTTTTTGCCATTACGCTGAGTAGTTACACCATGAAATAGTGGCCCTACCTTCCGAAGATCTTTGTATGAGGGTGAACTCTAATCCCACTTACACCCTCCAAGGTTTTGCAGCCTATCACTATCCAAGTCGAAATCCAAATCGAAATCGAATGCAACCAGACAATGCGATCCCGATTTTGATAGACTCACTTTGCATCCCTGCCTCCCTTTACGGGGGCCAGGGATAGGGTGAACCCTCACCCCACAATCATTGATCCTCGCTTGACCGGTCTATTGGGCTCTGGTAGATGGTGGGCCGGGAGCTTAAGCATGATAAAATATGACCGGCTCCGCCACAAGATGGTGGAAGAACAGATTGAAGCACGGGGTATCAGCGATACCAGAGTACTGGCCGCTATGCGTCAGGTACATCGGCATCTGTTTGTCAGTGAGGCGTTGATGGATCAGGCCTACAGTGACTATCCGCTTCCCATAGGCGAGCAACAAACCATATCCCAGCCCTATATCGTGGCTGAAATGACCCAGGCGCTGCAATTGAATTCCGCAGACCGGGTCCTGGAGATCGGCACCGGCTCCGGCTACCAGGCCGCGATTCTTGCCAGGATAGTCTACCGGGTCTACACCATCGAGCGTATCCATCCGCTCTATGTCAAGACCCGCAAGCTGTTCGATCAGCTAGGTTGCCACAACATTGTCACCCGCTACTCGGACGGAACCGCCGGCTGGAAGGAGGAGAGTCCTTTCGATGGCATCATCGTCACCGCCGGCGCGCCCGAGATCCCGGCCCATCTGGTCGATCAACTGGCACCCGGCGGCCGCATGGTCATTCCGGTGGGCGACCAGAACTCCCAGGAGCTGATCAAGCTGGTCCGTGACGCAAAGGGGATTCAAGAGACCAGACTAGGCGGCTGCCGCTTCGTGAAACTCGTCGGGGAACACGGCTGGCGTCCTGACTAGCGCCTGCACCGCGCACTTTGAACCTCTATCAGGAGCTTTGATTTGATCGACTATCTGATACCCTTCCTCGAAGAGTTGGCCCGGTTTAGCTTGATCTGGGGTCCATTGCTGGTTCTACTTTTCATGACGCTGGAGAGTTCGTTTATCCCTTTTCCCAGCGAGATTGTGATGATTCCTGCGGGATTCATGGCGGCGCGGGGTGAGTTCTACCCCGGCGAACATGCCTGGGGCGCGCTTCTGGTGGCCATTGCCTGCGGCATTGCCGGGTCACTTATAGGGGCTTGGTTGAACTATGGCTTGTCGTTGAAGCTGGGCCGCCCTTTTTTACGCCGCTGGGGCCGCCATCTCTTTCTCGCGCCCCACAAGCTCGACCGGGCCGAGGCGCTGTTTCGGCAATACGGCGAAGTGACCACCTTTATCTGTCGCCTGATCCCCGTGGTGCGGCAGTTGATATCCATCCCGGCCGGTATTGCCCGCATGAACTTTGCGCGCTTTTCACTATTTACCGCCGCCGGTGCCACCATCTGGGTAACTGTTCTCACCCTGTTGGGCTATTGGTTCGGTTTTACCACCGAGAAGATGACCTATGGCGAGTTGGTCTACGCAGGCAAAGCCACGCTCAATGAACATCTGGTTTGGGTTCTGCTTGGATGTGGTTCTTTGGCGCTCATCTATGTATGGGTCCATAGAATTGCGGCCGGTAAGGACAATGCGCCTACAGATCCTTGATCGGTTTGTTTGCCGGGCTTTGAACTATCGCCTGCCTTATGCTGTCCACGGCCTGTGAGACGGTGGCCCAACCGTCATCTGCCTCCTCTACCACCAGGTTCTCCCCGCCGCTGTTGTCCAGAGCATTGAGGACCGAGGCCACGGTGATGGCGCGGATATCAATGGCCGGCTGAAAGGCCGGGGCAGCGTCGCTCTTTTTGGGCGCCACGGCGGATAACAAGCCGCTAGCGCACAACTGATCGAGTATCTGCTCCACCAGCAAAAGAGGCGCCTTGAGCTTCTTGCCGATCTGTTCGGCAGTCAGCGGCGGGAGGCCCTCTTGAAACCTTTTAACAACCAGTCTCAGAATATAGAGGGCGAAACGCCTTCGGAAATCGACACTGGTGTCATGAAAGGCCGCCGCCATGGCAAATTTGTTTACGTATTGGTGGGCATGGGCGATCTGTGCGCCGAGCAGAACGATCATCCAGCTTAGCTGCAGCCAGACCAGGAAAAGGGGCAGAGCGGCAAAACTGCCGTAGATGGCATTGTACCTGGCTACTATGATCTGGGCATTGATATAGAATCCCTGGGAGAGTTGAAAAATGGTGCCGGCGATGACGCCGGCCACTAGCGCCGAGACAAAACGTACCTGGGTGTTGGGCATAACCAGATAGATCATGACAAAGAGCAGCCAGATCAATCCAAAGGGCAGCAATTTCAGACCGACATAGATGATAGGGCTTGCGGCCTGTAGCAGAGCCAGTTTCGCGGCCACGGCCTGAATCTGGGTGGTGATAAAGAGATTCACGCTGCTCGATACGATGACCAGCAGCGGGCTGACGATCATTATCGATAAATAGTCAGTGAACTTGCGCATAAGCGACCGAGAGCGGACCTTCCAGATGTGGTTGAGGGCCTCTTCGATATGGCTGAGTACCTTGATGGCCAACCAGAAAAGCAGGATGACGCCGATTCCGGCAATCAGACCGCCCTTGGTATTTTCGAGCAGGTTGCGGGCGAAATCGATGATTCTGGAGAGCACCTCTTCCTGCCCGGCAAGCCTCAGGTAAAGCTGCTTTTCCAGCCGCTGCTCCAAGCCGAATCCTTTGGCGATACCGAAGGCCAGGGCCACCATCGGTACCACGGACAAAAGGCTGTAGAAGGTGAGGGCGGAGGCTCGCGGCATGCAATTGTCACGCACGTATCCCTTGAAGGTCAGGACCAGAATCCTGATGGGTTTGAGAATCAGCGCCTTGGGCCTGGAGAGTTCGTTATCGCTTACCCGCCAGATGTCGTGGGTAAGCATGTGCATAATCTTGTTAACGGCGGTCGGCGGCATTGGGCACCTCCAGCAGAGGATGGGCGGAGCATCGACTCCGCGCATATTTAGTATTTCGATGTGTAACTACTCAGAGCACTTCATCTTCGGCCCTTCAGGCCTTTCCATATAGCGATGCTATTATGAAAAGACCTGAATGACCGAACCTAAAGCACTCTGAGCAGTTACAGTTCGAGATACAATCGTTACAGTTCGTACTTTTTTTGTGCTTTTTGCCATTACGCTGAGTAGTTACTTCGATGTTTAGTCTCCTGAGAGTTTCTTGTCAAAGTAATAGTCAATAGTTCAGATGTGACCGTGGAGTGTCTTTGGAAAGCCGTAGTTGACAAATTTGCAGACAAAAGTATAGGTACTCCCACAATAACTGAACGGGCATTTTGCAACACTAACACTATAAGGGAGGTTGTGAGGATGAAGAGAGCAGCAATAATTATTTGTCTATTGTCGGCTGCACTGTTTTTGACCAGTTGCGGAGGATCTAAACAGGCTGTTGAACCTGCTGCCAAACAGCCGGTTGAACCTGCTTCCGACCTGGCGAAAGAGTTTGCCGGCGCGCCCGGTTGGGTGCTTGACGGCGGCGGTTCGATAGAGGGGGGGCAGGCTGCCGTGGGCGTGGCAAAGGTCGGCAAGGCCGGCATAGGCTTCGCGCGCACTGAAGCGCTGACCGATGCAAGAAATGAGTTGGCTCGTCAGCAGAGCTTGAAAGTCAAGGACCTGGTGAAAAGATTCATCCAGTCGATCGGGACGGGTGACGCTGAAACCGTGGATAGGGTCTCTTCCCAGGTGTCGAAACAGGTTGCCCAACAAACCCTGATTGGGACACGGCAAAAGGAGATGTGGCTGTCGCCGACCGATAATCTCTATGTGCTTGTGGTCATCGATAACAGCATCGTCAAAAATAGCGTCAAAGATGCCGTGCAAACCAGCTTCAGAAACGAAGAGGCGCTCTATCAGCAGTTCCAGGCGAAAATGGGCCACGAGGAGTTGGAAAAAGAGGTGGAAAAGGAGTTTGGGGAGGCAAAAAAAGAGCTGTTACCCCCCAAGGAGTAATGGCTAATTCAGGGTAAGCGTTCACAGGGTACCGAATCTGCCGCGTTGCCGGGCCTTTGAGGTACCATAGTATATCTACAGGCCCGGACGCCTTTTTTATCCGGCACTCTGTAGGCGCTTACAGTTCAGTTGCTTATCATCTATTGTGCACTGCAACCCCCCT
>CAZGPF010000160.1:3037-4254 GCA_964527275.1 uncultured Desulfosarcinaceae bacterium | reverse complement strand
CAACTTGCCATAATATGTGCAGGCTCAACCCATGGCGCCGGCCATCTTGAATATGGGTAGATACATGGCTACGATCAATCCGCCGACCACGACTCCCAGGAAGACAATCAGCATGGGCTCGATCATCGCCGTCAGGTTTTCGACTGCCTGGTCTACCTCTTCGTCATAAAAATCGGCGATCTTCTCTAACATGGCGTCCAGAGCTCCCGTGGATTCACCCACCGCTATCATCTGACAAACCATGGCCGGAAAAACACCGCTAGCCTGCAAAGGGTCAGCCATGGTGCGCCCCTCGACGATGCCCGCGCGCACGGTGTAGATCGCATTCTCAACCACCCGGTTACCAGAAGTTTTGGCGACGATGTCCAGGGCCTCAAGAATGGCCACGCCGCTTGTCAACATGGTTCCCATGGTGCGCGTAAATTTGGCCACGGCCACTTTCCTTAAAAGCATTCCCAGCACCGGCATCTTGAGCATGGCTCCATCGACAACCAGCTCCCCCCTGTGCGTTTGGTAAAATCTTTTAAAAACGATTGTACACAACAGCAAGGCGATAAAGATCCAGTGAATTTTAGATTTTAACAGATCACTAATCGCAATCACCACCAGTGTCGGCGCTGGCAGAGTACTTCCAAATGATGAAAACATGTCCTGGAAGACGGGAATCACGAAAATAAGAATAGTGGCCACTACGACGACCGCCACGGCAATCGTAATAGCCGGGTAGACCATCGCGCCCCTTACCTTGCGCTTTAATCTGGCGGCCTTCTCCATATATCTGGACAAGCGTTTGAGGATCACATCCAGAATGCCGCCCGCCTCGCCGGCGGCAACCATATTGACGAAAAAGTTATCGAACTGTTTGGGATATTTTTTAAGGGCCTCGGCAAGCGTTGAGCCCCCCTCGACACCATCCTTGACCGCTTTTAGTATGCTCTTGAAAGTGACATTCTCCTGTTGGGCCCGCAATATATCCAGGCACTGGATAATCGGCAGGCCGGCATCGATCATGGTCGAAAACTGACGCGCAAAGATAATCACATCCCTCTCTTTGACCCTGGGCTGCAGCAAGGAGACATTTGCGAACAGCGCCTGGGGTTTCTTCGTAATCTTGTCGGGAACGATTCCAAGGCGGCCCAGATGGGCCCTCACCGCCTCTTCGGATGGTAGCTCCAGCTCCCCTTTTTGGACCTGGTTATTTCGATTTTTACCTTCCC
>CAZGPF010000160.1:0-2937 GCA_964527275.1 uncultured Desulfosarcinaceae bacterium | reverse complement strand
CCCGATTCTCCAAAGCCTTAAATTTATAGCAAGAACCTGATTGAACGACAATGGAATTATTTTATGGTAGGCTCTGTTATGCGAAATGCCTAAACCGTCGGTATTGCTTGCAATATTATGAGATGTGTGCCTAAGCTCACGCAAGATCCACTCCAATTTGCGAAAGAGTATCATGGGCAAACGCAAAAGCAGCGGTCCGCCTGCATCGAGGCCCCCCCACACCATCATAACCACCCATATCAATGCCGATTATGACGCCCTGGCATCCATGCTGGCGGCGCAAAAGCTATACCCCAGGGCCATGGTTGTATTTCCTGGTTCCCAGGAGAGGAATTTGCGCAATTTTTTCGTCCAGTCCATGGTCTACCTGTTCAATATCGCGGAGATGAAAAATGTCGCCTTTGAAACCGTCGAACGCCTGGTGCTGGTCGACACGCGACGCAAGGAGCGCATAGGCGGCATGGCCGCTATCCTCGACAACCCGGGCCTGGAGATTCACATCTACGATCACCATGCCGCCAAGGAAGGTGATATTGAGGGCCAAGTCATCATCCAACGCGAAACAGGGGCCACCGTCACAATCTTGACCGAGATTTTACGCCGCAAAAAAATCCCCCTCACCCCCGAGGAAGCCACCATCATGTGCCTGGGGATCTATGAAGATACAGGCTCTTTCACATTCAGCGCCACTACCCCGCAAGACCTGGAGGCGGCCGCCTACCTGATCTCCATGGGGGCCAATATCGACCTGGTGGCCAGTCTAATCGCCAGGGAGATAAGCTCCGAGCAGATCGGACACCTCAACGATCTGATCCAGGCGGCCACACACCACACAATTAACGGCGTTGACGTCGTAGTGACGACCATCAGCCTCGACCACTATCTTCCCGATTTTGCATTCCTGATTCACAAAATGATCAAAATGGAAGAGATGCGAGCCATCTTTGCCCTGGCAATGATGGAGAGCAAGGTATACCTGGTGGCCCGCAGTCGCGGCCCGGATGTCAATGTGGGCATCATTGCAACCGCCATGGGCGGAGGAGGACACCCCTGTGCTGCCGCGGCGACAATCAAAGGCAAGACCTTGACGCAAGTAGAGCAATTGCTCTTCGAATACCTCCAACGCCACATTCAGCCGCAACACGTCGCCCAGCAGCTGATGTCCACGCCGGTCATCACCGTTATGGAAGAGATCAGCTGCCATGCAGCCAACAAGCTGCTCACCCGCTACAACATCAATGCATTGCTGGTGACTGCAAAACCCAACCACGACCCGTTGGGGTATATCACGCGCCAAGTCGTCGAAAAGGCGATCCACCATGATCTGGGTGACTCCGCAGTCAGGGATTATATGAGCACCGAGATGGCCGTGGCCTCGCACGACGCGGACTTGCAGGAAATCCAGGATAAGATCATCGGGCATAAGCAACGCATCCTGCCGATCATGACCGGGGATCGCGTGGCGGGCGTCATCACTCGCACCGACCTGTTGCACGTCCTTGTCCAACAAACCCAACTGACGGCTGGACATACGCCCGACCCAACAAAAAATCCCCTCCCGGCGCGCCTGAGAGATATCAACAACTTCATGCGCGAACGCATCGCGCCCCACTTGCTGCGCACGTTGCGCCAAATCGGTGAAACAGCGCGAGATCTGGCTTTTCAGGCCTATGTCGTCGGAGGCTTTGTGCGCGATCTTTTCTTGTACCGCGCAAACGAGGATATCGATATTGTTATCGAAGGTGACGGCATCGCCTTTGCCCGCGCATACGCGCAAAAGCACGGGGCCCGCGTCCATACGCATAAAGCCTTTGGTACGGCGGTAATTATATTTGAAAACGGCTTTAAAATCGACGTGGCCACCGCGCGGCTCGAGTATTACCATGCGCCGGCGGCCCTGCCGGATGTTGAAATGAGCTCCATCAAGATGGATCTTTTCCGGCGCGATTTTACCATCAACACCCTCTCCATCCATCTCAATCCTGGCAGGTTCGGCAAGCTGATAGATTTCTTCTCGGCTCAAAAGGATATCAAGCACAAGGCGGTCCGGGTGCTCCACAACCTGAGCTTCGTCGAAGATCCGACAAGGGTGTTCCGCGCCCTGCGGTTTGAACAGCGCTTCGGCTTTACCATCGGCAAACTGACGGCCAGCCTGATTCGAAACGCCGTTAAAAGAGATTTTTTCAAACGCCTCGGCGGCCGCCGTTTCTTTGCGGAGATACGCCTTATCCTGGAGGAGGAGAACCCCACCCCCGCCATCGTGCGCATGAACGACTTCGACCTGCTTCCGGTCATCCACCCCTCGATTGTGTTGCATAAGAGAGTGATCGACCTGCTCAACGCCACGAAGAGCGCCGTTGCCTGGCATGACCTGCTCTTTATCGAGTCACCCTATCCACGCTGGGCGGTCTACTTGATGGCCCTGATGCACAATTGCGATCGCAATAGCGCCTACCAGGTATGCCGCAATATGGAGTTGGCGCCACGGCACACCAAGCTCCTCTGCCATGAGAGATTCGAAGCCCTCAATTGCCTTGGCCATTTGGAGCGCCGGCTTCCAGAAAACAACAGCGGCCTCTACCATCGCTTGTGCCGATTTCCAACGGCCCTGATCTTGTACATGATGGCGGCTACCCGTCGACGAGCAGTAAAAAAGGCCATCTCCCGATACTACACCCAACTCAGGGATATGGTACCCCAAATCAACGGCCAGGACCTGATCGCCGCCGGCCTGGAACCCGGTCCGCAATTTCGCCAAATTCTCGATAGTTTGCTGGATGCCAGGTTGAACGGCGACCTGGAGACCCGTGGGGATGAGCTGCGCTTCGTGTCCCAGTGGAAAAAAAGAGGCGGGATTTAGGCTATGGGAAAAGGGGCAATTGATTTTTTGTAACTACTCAGAGCACTTCATCTTCGGCCCTTCAGGCCTTTCCATAT
>CAZGPF010000159.1:0-4271 GCA_964527275.1 uncultured Desulfosarcinaceae bacterium | reverse complement strand
AGTTACAAAACTATTATAATTGCGGCCTACAAAGTGCAAGGTTCAAAAAATAGAATGCATAACCGATTCCACGACTTAAACAGCTATTTTCGCAATCAGTTCGGCTGCCGGGTACACAAGATCTCAATCGATGCCGGTCTGAGCTGTCCCAACCGCGACGGCACCATGGATGAGGCCGGCTGTATCTTTTGCAATGCCAAGGGGTCGGGCACCGGCAACCTGGCCAGAGGATACTCCATCACCCGGCAACTCCAAAAGAGCAAGGGGCCGGTAATCAAACGGTTCAAGGCCAAGAAGTTTATGGCTTATTTCCAATCCTTTACCAACACCTATGCGCCCCTGGAGCAGCTTGAAAAGCTGTACACCGAGGCCCTGGCGGTGCCCGATGTGGTCGGCCTGGTCATAGGTACACGGCCCGACTGCATTGGCCAGGAGGTCCTGGATCTCCTGGAATCCCTTGCCCGGGAGCGCTTGATCTGGATCGAGTATGGTCTCCAGTCGTCCCACGATGCCACCCTGGCACTGATAAATCGCGGCCACGATGTCCGCGCTTTCGAAAAGGCCGTGCGGGCGACGGTCGGCCGGGGAATTAAGATCGGCGTCCACATAATCCTGGGCCTGCCGGGGGAGAGCACCCAACAGATGCATGCCACCGCCGACTATGTGTCCGGCCTGCCTATCGACGGCGTTAAACCGCACCTGCTCTATATCGTTAAAGGCACCGCCCTGGAAGCCCTCTACCGCTGCGGTGCTTATCGTCCCCTGGAGCAGGAGGCCTACATCGACCTGGTATGCGATGTTTTGGAGCGTCTGCCCGCAAACGTGGTGATACTGCGCCTCACCGGAGACCCCCACAAGCATGAGCTTGTGGCCCCCTCTTGGGCCTTGCGAAAAAACGAAAACGTGGCCCTGATTCGCAAGCGGCTCATCGAGCGGGATACGTGGCAGGGAAAGCGGCTTGGCGCCGGTCAATTTGCCCTCTATTGACAAAGGAAAAGGTCTACTCTATGAACCTAAATCTATCGCTAGGGGTGCAGTTGATGCTGAGAGGATGCCATCCGACCCTTAGAACCTGATCCGGATAATTCCGGCGAAGGGAAGCGGCCAATTAAAATTCGCATCTGGGAATTTGTAATTGGACTGGCCAATGCGCCGCTTGCCTTTTAATTTGGTGGGCGGCTTTTTTTGTTGGCAACGCGACTTACGATTGCATCCTTTTGGGCGCTGGTGGACGGAGATACGACCATGAAGATCAAGGTAAACGGTGACATTGAGACCATCGCAGCATGCACCCTTGAAGAGTATTTGAACCACAAGGATCTGAACAGTCCGGCCCTGGTGGTGGAACACAATCGTCAGATCGTCAAGCAGCACCTTTGGGGGAAGATTAGACTCCGGGAGAACGACACCCTGGAGCTGCTCAGGTTCGTGGGAGGAGGCTGAAACCATGCAAGACGATGCATTGAAGATCGGAGGCACCGTATTTACCAACCGCCTGTTCACGGGCACCGGAAAATTTGCCGCCAAGGATTTGATCCCCAAGATGCTGGCCGCCAGCGGGTCACAGATGATCACCGTGGCCCTGCGCCGGGTGGACACCGGCGCTGCCGATGAGAACATCTTAGACTACATTCCCGGCGAGGTGACACTGCTACCCAACACTTCAGGGGCCAGAACCGCCCAGGAGGCGGTGCGCATTGCGCGTATCGCCAGGGAGGCCGGGTGCGGGCACTTTATCAAAATCGAAGTCATCCCCGATATGCAATACCTTATGCCAGACAATTACGAAACCCTTAGGGCCACGGAGATCCTGGCGCAGGAGGACTTTGTGGTCCTGCCCTATGTGCTGCCCGACCTGATTGTGGCCCGGCAGTTGGAGGCCGCCGGCGCGGCTGCGGTGATGCCCCTGGGGTCCCCCATCGGTTCCAACCGCGGGCTGAAGACCGCCGAATTGATCGCGCTGCTCATCGAGAATATAGACCTGCCGATTGTCGTGGATGCCGGCATCGGACGGCCTTCGCACGCAGCTGCGGCCATGGAGATGGGTGCCGACGCGGTGCTGGTCAACACCGCCATTGCCACTGCTAAAGATCCAGCAACCATGGGGCACGCATTTTCCAAGGCCGTGGAGGCCGGACGCATGGCCTTTCTAGCCCGGATGGCCGACGAAAGCCTGGCTGCGCGGGCATCTTCGCCGTTGACGGGCTTTCTGCGAACCTGACCTGGCGCCTGAAGCTTCCGTCCACGGCTAGCTCTCATCGGAGGGGAAGCAAAGAAGGTTGCGGGCAGGCACCAGATATACTCCCATAAGGAATTTTCCAGGTGTCCTTTTTGCACACCATTGAAGCCTACGACGGTTTCGATTTTGACGCCTTCTTCGCAGCCGTTGAAAGCCGGGATGTGGCACGCGCACTGGCAAAGGAGAAGCCCGGCGAACTAGACCTGCTCACTCTCTTAAGTCCCAGGGCCGCCGAAGCGCTGGAAGCGATGGCCCAGAGAGCCCATCGATTGACGGTGCAGTATTTCGGGCGCACCATCGTGCTGTTCATCCCCTTGTATATCTCTAACTACTGCTCTAACGAGTGCGTCTACTGCGGGTTCAACCGGCGCCACGTGATTCGTCGCCGCAAACTCAGCCTCAAGCAGATCGAAGCCGAAGCCCAGGCCATCGCCGCCACCGGCATGCAACACCTGCTGCTGCTCACCGGGGAGGCCGTGGAGGTGACCCCCCTGGACTACCTGGAAGATGCCGTGCGGCTGCTCAAGCACTACTTTGCCTCGGTGGCCATCGAGATGTTTCCCATGCGGGAGAGGCAGTACCTCAGGCTCAAAAACGCCGGCGTGGACGGCCTGACCATCTACCAGGAGATCTACGACCGCCAGCAGTACGCACGCCTGCACAAAGCCGGCCCCAAAACCAATTACCGTTTCCGCCTCGACGCGCCGGAGCGGGGCGCAAAAGCCGGGTTTCGAATGGTCAACATCGGCGCGCTGATGGGGCTGGGAGAGGTGCGCCGTGAGGCCTTTTTCAGCGGCCTGCACGCCTGCTACCTGAGCGACAACTACCCGCAGACCGACATCAGCATCTCTCTGCCCAGGTTCAACTCGGCCGCAGGCGACTATAAACCCCAATATCATGCCGACGAGACGACTTTTGTGCAGCTTATAACGGCGCTGCGCTGTTTCTTGCCCCGCGCCGGCATCACACTCTCCACACGGGAGAGCGCCCGGTTCCGGGATCACCTCATCCGTCTGGGAGTCACACGCTATTCAGCCGGCTCCTGCACCGGTGTGGGCGGCTACGCTGAAACCGTTCCCGACGACACGCCCCAATTCGAAATCACCGACCAGCGCAGCGTTCGACAAGTGGTCCGGGCCATCAAGGATTTAGGGTATCAGCCGGTATACAAAGATTGGGAGTAACTACTCAGAGCACTTCATCTTCGGCCCTTCAGGCCTTTCCATATAGCGATGCTATTATGAAAAGACCTGAATGACCGAACCTAAAGCACTCTGAGCAGTTACAGTTCGAGATAGAATTGTTGCAGTTCGTGCTTTTTTGTGCTTTTTGCCATTACGCTGAGTAGTTACGATTGGGACTTGATATAGGCTGTAATAAAAAGAGTTTTGCAAGGCTCTAGCGAGGAGACCATGAACACTGCTGCTTATCGCCGCGATCCTCTGCCAGCCGGTATTTACGGCATCACCGCCGAGAAATTCTCCCATGGCAGGACCAATATCGAAGTCGCGCGCCGCATGATCGACGGCGGAATCAAAATCATACAGTATCGTGAGAAAAGGCCCGCTAAGAGCTTTGCCGCCATGCTGGAAGAGTGCCGAGAGCTTCGCGCCCTGACCCGGGAGCGCGGGGTGCGCCTGATCGTCAACGACTATGTGGATATCGCTCTGCTCTGTGATGCGGACGGTGTCCATGTGGGTCAAGACGACCTGCCACTGCCGGCCGTCCGGCGGTTGGTGGGGCCAGACAAGATCATCGGGCTCTCCACTCACTCTCCCGAGCAGGCAAGGGGGGCGGTGGCTCTCGGCGCGGACTATATCGGCGTTGGCCCCATCTTCAGCACCAGCACCAAAGAGGATGTATGCGATCCCGTGGGCCTTAAGTACCTTGAATATGTGGCGGACAACCTCCGCATCCCATTTGTAGCCATCGGCGGGATCAAAACTGGCAACATCGATCAGGTCATCCAGCGGGGGGCCAAGACCATCTGCCTGGTCACCGAAATCGTCGGAGCCCGCGATATCACCACCAT
>CAZGPF010000158.1:0-4280 GCA_964527275.1 uncultured Desulfosarcinaceae bacterium | reverse complement strand
GCTGTAGCTTATCACCTTTTATGCACTTTAACCCCCGGAACGGGTACAAGAAATTATTGACAGAGAGGTCTATTTCATCGAAGAATACATCTCATTCTGACGATGGGAATCAACTATCCATTTTTGATGGGAGAGAAGAATATGAACTTATTAACTAAATCGTGCATCCTGCTTTTAACGGGCTTGCTTTTCGTAGCGCCTTACAGCCTGGCAGCCACCAAATATGTGACCGAAGTGCCCATTACCCTGCGAACCGGGCCAGGCATGGACCACAAAGTCATCCTTAATGCTAGAACCGGCCAGGCCCTCGAAGTGATCACGCCGGGTGAAGAGTACA
Source organism: uncultured Desulfosarcinaceae bacterium (assembly GCA_964527275.1). Taxonomy (GTDB): domain Bacteria; phylum Desulfobacterota; class Desulfobacteria; order Desulfobacterales; family Desulfosarcinaceae; genus JARRKU01. The sequence continues at coordinate 3,943 of CAZGPF010000158.1, read as the reverse complement.
CCGAAGTCCAAATGCCCAACGGCAAGCAGGGGTGGGTGCTGACCCGCTTTCTTACCGATAAGGAGCCGGCGACCGAGGCTTTGGCGCGACTTCGCAAGCGTCACGAGAGGGTTGTGAAAAGATACGAGAAACTGCAACTGCGGACCACCCAGTTGGGCGCCGAAGGCAAGAAACTGGCTAACGAGTTAGCCGATGCTCAGGAGGCGCTGCTGAAATTACAGGCCGAACACGACACCCTCAAGAGTGACTCGAAGGAGTTCTTGAATCTTCAAACCAAGTACGACGAAGCGATTACCGAGACCAGCAGCGCCAAGGAGAAGGTCGATAAATTGGATCAGGATCTTCAGCGGCTCTACAACCGTGAACTGACCACCGGTATGCTCTATGGTGGTGGTCTGATAGTGCTTGGTTTTATCGTCGGCTTCATCGTCAAGCGTCCTAAACGACGGTCTCCCTTGCTCTGAGCTTTACCAAGCCCCTGAAACCCTCAACGCGAGATAATAAAAGCCCACATGGCTGATGTGGATTGCGACGTCCTGGTGATCGGCAGCGGCATTGCCGGATTGATGTTCGCCATCAAGGTGGCCCCCTTTGGCAGCGTGGCCCTGGTCACCAAAAAAGAGGCCATGGACAGCAACACCAACCTGGCCCAGGGCGGGATTGCCTCGGTATTCGGCGGCATGGACAGCTTCGACCTGCACATGGAGGATACCCTGGCCTCGGGCGATGGGTTGTGCCACCGTGATGTTGTGGCCCAGGTGGTGAAGAAGGGTCCCCAATGCATAAACGAGCTCATTGAGATGGGAGTGCGTTTCAATCTGGAGCGGGGCGACGACGGAAGCTTTGATTTGGGACGCGAGGGGGGGCACTCTCAAAACCGCATCGTGCATGCCAAGGACATGACAGGCCGGGAAGTGGAGCGTGTGTTGGTGGAACGTGCGCGCCAGCATCCCAATATAACCCTCTTCGAAAACCACATGGCCGTCGACCTGATAACCCACAAGACCCGGGTCAAGCGCGGCCGTATGGCCACCACCCATGCAAACCATTGTCGCGGTGCCTATGTCCTGGAACGCAGCAGCCATCGAGTCAAGGCCTTTGCCGCTTACATCACTCTGCTGGCCACCGGCGGAGCAGGCAAGGTCTATCTTTACACCAGCAATCCCGACATCGCTACCGGTGACGGCATGGCCATGGCCTATCGCGCCGGAGCCACCCTGGCCAACATGGAGTTTGTCCAGTTTCACCCCACCTGTCTCTTTCACCCAGAGGCCAAGAATTTCCTGATTTCCGAGGCGGTGCGCGGCGAAGGCGGCATCCTCATCGACGGCCGGGGGCGACCTTTTATGGGCGACTACGATCCGCGCAAAGACCTGGCCTGCCGCGACGTAGTGGCCCGGGCCATCGACACCGAATTAAAAAGGAGCGGCGCCGATTGCGTCTATTTGGATATCAGCCACAAAGATGCCGATTTCATCAGAGCCCGCTTTCCCAATATCCACGCCAAATGCCTCCACTACGGCATCGATATCACCCAACAACCTATTCCGGTTGTGCCGGCCGCGCACTATATTTGCGGCGGCGTGGTAGCCGATATGTGCGGGCGTACCGATATCCGGCAGCTCTACGCCGTGGGGGAAACCGCCTGTACGGGCCTGCACGGTGCCAATCGCCTGGCCAGCAACTCGCTGCTGGAGGCCCTGGTGTATGCCCATGCGGCGACCGAAAAGGTCATCGGCGAATTGCGGCGGGGCAACATTCAACCGTTGCCCCAGGCGCCCTCGTGGGACGACATGGACACCATCGACGGCGACGAGATGATTATGGTAGCCCACAATTGGGATGAGATTCGTCGTCTGATGTGGAACTATGTGGGTATCGTCCGTTCAGACAAACGCCTTGCCCGCGCCCAGCGCCGCATAGATATCATCCTCAAGGAGATCCAGGAGTACTACTGGAATTTCAAGATTGTTCCCGATCTGATCGAACTGCGCAACCTCGCCGTGGTGGCCGAGTTGATTATCAAGGCCGCCCTGCACCGCAAGGAGAGCCGCGGCCTGCACTACACCCTGCAATATCCCCGCAAGAACGACCGGCAATGGCTAAAAGAGACCATCCTTAGAAAATCCAGGCATACCCGCAAGGAGCTGGAATAGGCCCGGGAACAATTCAAGGCGGCAAAAGCCCTGTTGGATATTTAGTCTTTGACCTTTTCGGCCATTAGCATGGCGCGCAGGGGTGCCGGATAGCCTTCAACTGTTCGGCGGTTGTCCGCAGGATCGAGAAAAGAGTCCAGGGAATCGGAGGCCATCCATTCCGTTCGGCGCTGCTCCCTGGTGGTGGTGAGCGTGATATCGACACACTGGATGTTGCCAAAGCCCCTGCGGGTCAGCCAGTTGCGCAGAGACTTGACCGTGGGAATGAAGTAGACGTTGCGCATGCGGGCATAGCGCTGCCCGGGACAAAGCGCCAGGTCGTCATCACCTTTGATGATCAGTGTTTCCACAATCAATTGCCCCCCCCTGGCCATCAGGGAGTTGATGCGGGCCAGTGTATCCAGCGGTGAACGCCGATGGTAGAGCATACCCATGCAAAAAACGGTGTCAAACCAGTTTCGCATCGCCGGCATATCTTCCAGCTTGAGCGGCAGGCTGTAGAGTCGGGGGATGGGGAGCAGGTGCCGCAGGGCGAGAAATTGGAAATAGTAGACCGCATAGGGCTCGATGCCCAGGATCATGCGCGGTCGTGCCGCAGCCATGCGGAACAGATAGTAACCGTTGCTGCTACCCACATCGAGCACCCGGCGCCCATGCAGATCGGCCAAGTGGGGCGCCAGCCTTTGCCATTTAAGTGCGGAGTCCCATTCGCCGTCTATTTGAATCCCGAAGAGATCGAAAGGCCCCTTGCGCCAGGGTTTCAGCGCACGGAGCACATCCAGGAGGATTGCGGACTGGGGGCCGGAGAGGTCTTCCGGCTTGCCGATGGTCACTCTATCCTGGTCGAGGGCCGCGTAGGAAGGTTGAACATCGGGCAGACGTTTCAGCTCTGCTTTCAGGGCCGCGACCCTTGCATCCCGGCGCTCCATGTTAGCTTGAGTTCGGCCATGGAGCAAAGGCCCGTAGGGTGCCGCAGCATGATAGAATGCATCCAGATCGGTGATCATCGTGATCCTGGCGTAAGGGCCACAAGGGCGGCAAAGTTGAACCATTTGAGCCAGACCTCAACGGACTCAAATCCCACGCTGTCCAGGCGTCGCAAATGTCGCCCCAGGGAGTCGGGCACCAGCACCTTCTCCAGAGCCTCTCTCTTCTGGCTGATTTCCAGGTCGGAGTAGCCGTGCTCTTTTTTAAAATCATGGTAGAAGGCTTGCTCAAGCTCGGCCATGGCGTGGTGGCTGTGGGTGATTTTTTCGCTAAGCAGCAAGATACCGCCCGGCACTAGTCCCTGGATGATACGCTCGATCATGGCGTCCCGCTCATCGGGAGGCAAGAATTGCAGCGTGAAATTGAGTACCACCACGGAAGCATTCTCGATGGGGATGTCGCAAATATCGCGGCACAGCAGCCGGATGCCGCCGGTTCGGGCCATGGGCGCAAGGCGGCGGGCATAGGCCCTGAGCATGGAGGCCGAGTTGTCCACCGCCACCATTTCAAATGGCTGCCCGGTGGTCCGTCGGCAGAAGGCGAGGCCCAGGTTACCGTTGGAGCAGCCCAGATCGTAGATGCGGGTACCGGGTCTATAGAAACGCCGGATCAATTGTACCTGGTACTTAATAATTTCTCGGTAGAGGGGAATGGACCGCTGGAGCATATCGTCGAACACCCCGGCAACCTGATCGTCAAACGCAAATGGCGGTACCGGGGATCTGGGTTTCTGGTATATGCGATCTTTGGGCATGGTGGTATGCGGCCTGCGGCCGGGTTTGAAGTTCAAGTATAAGGCC
>CAZGPF010000157.1:0-4327 GCA_964527275.1 uncultured Desulfosarcinaceae bacterium | reverse complement strand
GGCTGTGCGGGTTCAAATCCCGCCTTCGGCACCAATCAATAAAAAAAGGGTTTCGGTAACCGGCCGAGACCCTTTTCGATGTTGATAATGGTGGGATGCTCTTTTTTGCAAATTGCCTTATCCTTTTGACTACTACTCCCGTCATCTCCCATTCCGTTAAGTTGATATATACTTCAGGAAAATGAGTTTGGCTGAGTTATTGGTCGGAGATATACTGACTACCATATTATCTCCTACCCCCAGCCTTACCAAATTCATTTTTTGAAAGCATATTGATGAGGGATAACCATGATTAGAATCAATGAACACTATCTTAAGCTCAAAGAGAGCTATCTGTTTGCCGAAATTGCCAGGCGCGTTAAGATCTACCAGGATCAAAACCCCGCAAAAGAGATCATCCGGCTCGGCATCGGCGACGTAACCCGCGCACTTCCTTCGGCATGCATTCACGCCTTACACGCCGCTATCGATGAAATGGCCATGGACGGCACGTTTCGCGGCTACGGTCCCGACCAAGGCTATAATTTCTTGAGAGCTAAAATTGCGCGCCACGATTTCCAGGAGCGCGGTGCCCGAATTTCAGCCCAGGAAATTTTCATAAGTGACGGGGCCAAATGTGATACCGGCAATCTGCAGGAGATCTTCGCCAAAGATATTCGCGTTGCCATCCCGGATCCGGTCTACCCTGTCTACCTGGATACCAATGTGATGGCCGGGCGAACCGGCGTCTATCAAGACGGGCGTTATGGGGGTATCACCTATCTTAATTGCACTGCGGCCAACGATTACTTGCCGCAACTGCCCGATGAAGCGGTGGACCTGATATATCTCTGTTTTCCCAACAACCCTACCGGCGCCACCATCACCAAAAACCGATTACGGGCTTGGGTGGACTATGCGCATAATAATAGAGCCTTGATACTCTTCGACGCCGCATACGAGGCTTTTATCCGGGACGACCGGTTGCTGCGCTCGATTTACGAAGTCGAGGGCGCCAGAGAGGTGGCTATCGAATTTCGCAGTTTTTCTAAGACCGCCGGCTTCACCGGCACCCGCTGTGCCTATACCGTCGTTCCCAAAACTTGCCGAGCCTACACGGCAGAGGGCCAGGCAATTGAGATCCATCGTTTATGGAAACGGCGCCATACTACAAAATTCAACGGTGTCTCCTACCCGGTGCAAAGGGCCGCGGAAGCTGTTTACAGCTCTGAAGGTCAAAGCGAAGTTAAGGCCCTAACCGACTACTATCTGAAAAACGCCGCTTTTATTCGGAAATCGGTGCAGCAGATGGGATTCCACTGCGTGGGAGGAGAGAATTCTCCCTATATCTGGATCGACGTAAAAGGAGACTCCTGGGAGTTCTTCGACCTGCTGCTAAACAATGCCGGCGTGGTATGTACGCCTGGCGCGGGGTTTGGACTATGTGGCCAGGGACATATCCGCCTGAGCGCGTTCAACGGCTTCGATAACGTGCAGCGCGCCATGGAGCAAATGCAAAGTGCCTTGGCGGCCATTAGGTCCGGGGAGAATAAATATCATGCCGATGCCTGACAACTTTCGTGATCGACTGAATGCCATTCTACCGCAGGTCGTAGAAGAATTTGGGACCCCCTTTCATATATATGATGAAACTGGCATCCGTGAAACCGGAGCGCGATTGAAAAAAGCTCTCGCCGGCATCGAGGAATTCAGGGAATACTTTGCCGTTAAGGCCCTGCCCAATCCACGCATCCTGGAAATCATGGCAACCATGGAATTCGGCTTTGACTGTAGCTCCATTGCCGAGCTACTCCTCGCGAGAAGGGTGGGAAGCACGGGTGAAAACCTTATGTTCACCGCCAACAACACTGACCATGAGGATTTCCGGGTCGCCCTGGCGGATGGCGGCAGCATCCTCAACCTGGACGATATCAACCTTCTGCCCAAAGTTCCCAAGATGCCCGAACTCATCAGCTTCCGCTACAATCCCGGCCCACGCCGAAGCGGCAGCAGCATCATCGGCATTCCTGTGGAAGCCAAATACGGCGTGGCCCACCATCAACTGCTTAGCGCTTACAACAGGGCCGTGGGCTCGGGGGCGAAACGTTTCGGCCTGCATACTATGCTGGCCTCCAATGAACTCAACTACGCCTATATGGTACAAACCGTCCAGATGCTGCTTGACATTGCCACATGGGTAACGGCGGAGCTTGATATCCGCTTCGAATTCATTAACATGGGCGGTGGCCTCGGCATCCCCTACCGACCCGAAGATCTTCAGTTCGATTTAGAAGCCATGGGCCGAGAGATCACCACTCTGTTTGCGCAATTTACCAGACGCAACGGCTATACTCCCAAACTTTTCATGGAGAGCGGACGCTACATGACCGGCCCCCATGGTGTCCTGGTGGTAAAAGCCATCAATCGCAAAGAGATCTATCGCACCCATATCGGAGTCGATGCAAGCATGTCGGCATTGATGCGGCCTGGCATCTATGGCGCCTATCATCATATCGAGGTCTTTGGAAAATCAAACGGCGCACAAAATGAGAAGGTGGATGTAGTAGGTTCATTGTGCGAAAATAAAGACAAATTCGCCATTCAACGCAGCTTGCCGCCGGTGAATGAAGGCGACCTGTTGATCATCCATGACACCGGCGCGCACGGCCATGCCATGGGATTCAATTATAACGGCAAGCTGCGACCCCAGGAACTTCTGCTGCGCGGTGATGGTAAGGTGGAATTGATTCGGCGGGCGGAAACCATTGATGACTATTTTGCCACGCTGAACCATACTCCCAAAGTGATGACCCTAATAAATAAGTAACTACTCAGAGCACTTCATCTTCGGCCCTTCAGGCCTTTCCATATAGCGATGCTATTATGAAAAGACCTGAATGACCGAACCTAAAGCACTCTGAGCAGTTACAGTTCGAGATACAATCGTTATAGTTCGTGCTTTTTTGTGCTTTTTGCCATTACGCTGAGTAGTTACATAAATAATATCTATACTTGAGGAGAAAACTTATGGATGATTTTCTACACAACCTGCGGAGCGGCAAACTGAAGCAACACGACCGCTCCAATCGTCCCTTTAGCGACCCTCAATACAAAGGCGGTCATCGCCGTGGACCGATGGATCGGCGCAAGAAAGATATGGAATCCTCTGAGCTCCTAAGCGCCGTCAAGGATGTGCTGGAAAGTATTGCGGAGACACAAAAACGGATGGTTGCCGCCTGTGAGGCCAGAAACAAAGTCGAAGAACGCAAAGCCCGGACCATGGAAGTCCTAGCCCAGAACATCAAGCGCCTGTTCAACCCCCATACGGACGACGCGGATATGCTCTTTTCTTCAGGACCGGTTGATGGCAATGCCCCTACTGATGGAAGCGAGAAACCAGCGCCCCCAGCCAAGGCAAATACTAAAACTGCGCCCCAAGCCAAGACCACTAAAAAACTGACCACTGAAGAACGCGAAGTCTTGTGCGAGCTGATCGACAAATTACGCACGCAGGGCTACAATTGGGAGAAAATCGCCCGTGAAATAGTATCCCGGGGGTATTCCACTGTATCAGGTAAGGGCACGTGGCGAGGCGTTATGGCAAGAAACCTCTACGAAAAGCTCTCCTCAAACAAATAGGTAAGGCGCTTTCACAAATCGTCTTATTTTGTAACTACTCAGAGCACTTCATCTTCGGCCCTTCAGGCCTTTCCATATAGCGATGCTATTATGAAAAGACCTGAATGACCGAACCTAAAGCACTCTGAGCAGTTACAGTTCGAGATAGAATTGTTGCAGTTCGTGCTTTTTTGTGCTTTTTGCCATTACGCTGAGTAGTTACCTTATTTTTACTGATACCAGTCGAACATCCGCGCCAGCCCTCGTTAATTGGTAACCGACAGTGGGCACCCCAATCTTTCGCGTACTTTTTGAATTGGCTGCATCTCTTTTGCGTTATGCCGCCAAGCAGCTTGACTCGGCACACAGGCCTGAGCCGTAGCAGGCAAAACACTCCTGGAGCGACTGACGCATAAGCTCCATTACCTTTTTTGCAAAAGAGCGGCCTGACCAATTGGTTTATGTACCCCTTGCAGATTGGTACTTCACGGCTTTTATGCGCCTGCTATACCATATGCCTAAAGAAAACAGGGACGGTGATCCGAGGGCCTTGGATCATCTGTCGCGCCTCCGTCATGTGCACCACAGTCTATGCCCGATGGTGACGTACAAGGCATTGACGACCAAGACAAAATCTGACGTCTGGCCCGATCACGTTCAACGCAAATCAAATAGTCGTGTAACTACTCAGAGTACTTCATCTTCGGCCCTTCAGGCCTTTCCATATAGC
>CAZGPF010000156.1:0-4332 GCA_964527275.1 uncultured Desulfosarcinaceae bacterium | reverse complement strand
ATCCCTTAAATGCTAAATGCTGATGTATCAGAGTCGATGGGATGCGTTTTCAGGTATTCCAGCCGATTGAGTCCGTTGATGTAGGCCAGGGCGCCGGCAGTCATTATGTCGGGGTCGGTGCCGCGGCCCAGGGCTAACAGGCCGTTCTCCTTGAGCCGCACGGTCACTTCGCCCTGGGCGTCGGCACCGCCGGTTATGGCGCTGATGGTGAAGCGCAGCAGCTCGGACTGCGTGCCGGTAAGCTCGGCGATGGTGTTGTAACAGGCGTCGATGGGGCCATTACCGTAGCCGGCACCTTTTACTGATCGTCCGTGAATGGAGAGTTGCACGCTGGCCATGGGAATCACGGTCGAGCCAGAGGTGACGTTCAGGTACTCCAGGACGAAGATATCCGGGGTGCGCAGTACGCCTTCGTTGACGATGGCTTCCAGGTCTTCGTCCATGATATGCTTTTTCTTGTCGGCTAAGTCCTTGAATTTCTTGAAGACGATTTTGATCTCTTCTTCGGACAGATCGTAGCCGATCTCCTTGAGCCGTTCGCGCAGGGCGTGGCGGCCGGAGTGTTTGCCCAGCACCAGCTTGTTGGTACTCAGGCCGATGTCTGCGGGCCGCATGATCTCGTAGGTCATGGGATTCTTGAGCATGCCGTCCTGATGGATGCCGGCCTCATGGGCAAAGGCGTTCGCGCCGACGATGGCCTTGTTGGGTTGGATCACGATGCCGGTGATCATGCTCACCAGCTTGCTGGAGGGGTAGATCTGCTCGGTATTGATGTTGGTGGTCATGGGCAGAGAGTTGTTGCGGGTACGCAGGGCCATGACGACCTCTTCCAGTGAGGTGTTGCCGGCTCGCTCGCCGATGCCGTTGATGGTGACTTCGGCCTGTCGCGCACCCGCGCTTATTGCGGCGATGGTATTGGCTGTGGCCAGGCCCAGATCGTTGTGACAGTGGACGCTGAGGGTGGCTTTATTGATGTTGGGCGTGTTGCGCCTCACGTATCGCACCAGGTCGGCGAACTCGTCGGGGATGGCGTAACCTACGGTATCGGGCAGGTTGATGGTGGTGGCACCGGCCTCGATGGCAGCCTCGAAGATCTTGCACAGATAGTCGGGGTCGCTGCGCGAGCCGTCCTCGGCGGAGAACTCCACGTCGTCGGTGAACTTTTTGGCATGGCGCACGGCCGCGATGGCGCTCTGCAGGACTTGCTCGCGGTTCATCCTGAGTTTGAACTCCAGATGGATGTCGGAGGTGGCGATGAAGGTGTGGATGCGGGGTTTAACCGCATGCCGAACCGCGCCCCAGGCACGATCTATGTCCTCCTTGTTGGCCCGTGCCAGCGCGGCGATGGTGGTATTTTTCAGCTTGGCCGCTATCTGGGAGACGGCCTCGAAATCACCCTTGGAGGCTGCGGGAAATCCGGCTTCGATGATGTCCACCCCCAGTTTTTCGAGCTGCACGGCAAGACGAAGTTTCTCCGCGCTATTCATGCTGGCGCCCGGCGACTGCTCGCCGTCGCGCAGGGTGGTATCGAAAAATTTGACGGTAGCGTTTGGACTCATTGCAGGTTCCCTTCATGTTTGCGTAGTTCCTTGGCCAGCTTGAACTGGAAGCTGTCGGCCAGGGCGCACCAACTGGCTTCGATGATATCTTCGGATACGCCGACGGTGGTCCAGGTCTCCTGATTGTCGCGGGACTCGATGAATACCCGTACTCGGGCGGCAGTGCCTTCGCGGCCGTCGATGACACGCACCTTGAAGTCGACCAGGCGCATGCCGTCCAGATCGGGATAGAAGCGCCCCAGGGCCTTACGCAGGGCGTTGTCCAACGCACTCACTGGTCCGTGGCCTTCGGCGGCGGTTACCTCACGATCTCCGTTGACCCTGATTTTTATGATCGCATGGGAGCTACAGGTATGCTCTTTCTCTTTTTCGATGCTGACGCGAAAAGACTCCAGGTCGAAGAGCGGTTTGAACTGTTGGGTGAATTTTTCCAGCAGGATTTTCATGGAGCCGTCAGCGACATCGAATTGATATCCCTGGTCCTCCATGGATTTGATTTCGGTGACGATCTGTTGGCAATCTTTGCCTTGGCGGCCTATTTCAACCCCCATCTCCCGGGCCTTGTATTCCACGTTGCTCTTGCCCGACAGGTCCGAAATCAGCACCCGGCGTTTGTTGCCCACCAGCGCGGGGTCCATATGCTCATAGGCCCGGGTCGTTTTCATGACGGCATTAACGTGGATGCCGCCTTTATGGGCGAAAGCGCTTTTGCCCACGAAGGGCCTGGAGTGCAGGGGAATCATGTTGGCGGTTTCGGCTACATAGCGGGAAACGGTCTTCAAATGTTTCAGGTTTTCGTCGGGTATGCTCGAACGGCCCATCTTGAGGTTGAGCAAGGGTATGATCGAGATGAGGTCGGCGTTGCCGCAACGTTCACCGTAGCCGTTCACCGTGCCCTGGACCATGTCGGCCCCGCATTGCACGGCCGCGATGCTGTTGGCAACTGCCAGTCCGCAATCGTTGTGGCAATGGATGCCGACTTCCTGGGCATGACCTTTTGCGCGCAGCAGGCTGATCACCTCGGTGACCATGGTCTCGATTTCCGAGGTCAGGCAGCCGCCGTTGGTGTCGCACAACGCAATGATATCGGCGCCGCCGCCGGCGGCGGCCAGCAGGGTCTGGCAGGCGTAGTCTGAGTCGTCTTTGAACCCGTCGAAAAAGTGTTCGGCGTCATAGATCACTTTCCTCTGGCTCGATTTTAGATAGTCCACGCTTTGGCGGATCATGGCCAGGTTCTCTTCCCGGGTGTTGGCCATGACTTTTTCCACGTGCAGGGACCACGACTTGCCGAATACGGCCACGGCTGGGGTCTGGCTGTCGATGAGCGCCTTCAGGTTGGGGTCGTCGGCAACTCGCAGATTGGGTTTACGGGTGGCGCCAAAGGCTGTGATGAGGGCATTGTCCCAGGTTTCCCGTCGGGCCAGTTCGAAAAAGCGCACGTCGCGTTGGTTGGAGCCGGGCCATCCGCCCTCGATATAGTGGACGCCCAATTGGTCGAGCTTTTTAGCGATTTTTAGCTTCTCTTCGGCCGAGAAGTTGATGTTTTCGCCTTGGGTGCCGTCACGCAGGGTGGTGTCGTATATCAGGGTTGTTTCCATGATGGACTGCCTTATGGCTGGTGATCCAGCCGGGTGTCTAGAGTCCGTGGCGCCTTTGGTGGCAATGGGGCTTCGCGGCCGAAATGGTACTCGGGCGAGACCCTATTTCTTACGCTTTTCCGGACGCAGGCTGCGCACTGCCGCGCCAGCTTTCCACATCTCCGAATTGTGGATCACGGCCAACTCCTCTTCCAGTCTTTCGCGATAGTCTGGGGCGCTGTTACGCTCCAGGGTGATGCGGGTTTCCGTGCCGTTGACCACGCTCTCGTAGAGTTGATCGAAAACCGGAACCACGGCATCGCGGAATTTAGGCGCCCAGTCCAGGGCCCCGCGCTGGGCTGTGGTGCTGCAATTGGCAAACATCCAGTCCATACCGTTTTCCGCCACCAGCCGGATGAGACTCTGGGTCAGCTCCTCGACGGTCTCGTTGAAAGCCTCGCTGGGGCTGTGGCCGTGTTTGCGCAGCAGGTTGTACTGGGCCTCCATGACGCCGGCAAGGCATCCCATGAGTACGCCACGTTCGCCGGTCAGGTCGCTGTGGACCTCTTTTTCGAAGGTGGTGGGGAAGAGATAGCCCGAACCGATGGCGATGCCCACGGCCAGGGCGCGTTCCCTGGCGCGGCCGGTGGCGTCCTGGAAAACGGCATAGCTGGAGTTGATACCGCTGCCGTCCAGAAAGTTGAGGCGTACGTTGCGGCCCGAGCCTTTGGGGGCCACCAGGATCACATCCACGTCTTCAGGCGGTATCACTTTGGTCTGATCCTTGTAGACCATCGAAAAACCGTGGGAGAAGTAAAGTGCGTCTCCGGGGTTCAGGCACGCTTTGACTTCGTCCCAGGCGGCCATCTGCCCGGCGTCGGAGAGCAGGTATTGGATTAGCGTGCCGCGGGTGGCGGCTTCCTTGATGGGAAACAGGGTCTCGCCGGGTATGAATCCATCGGCTAGGGCCTTGTCCCAACAGACCTTGTCGGCCTCCAACTGACCGACGATGACTTCAAAACCATTATCGCGCATATTGAGTGCCTGGGCCGGTCCCTGCACTCCGTAGCCCAGCACGACGATGGTCTCGGCGGCCAACACCTGCCGTGCTTTTTCAACCGTAAACTCTTCCACGGTGATGACTTCCTCAACCACTCCTCCAAAATCGATATTTGCCATTTCATCTTCTCCTTCAA
>CAZGPF010000155.1:0-4360 GCA_964527275.1 uncultured Desulfosarcinaceae bacterium | reverse complement strand
AGTTCGTGCTTTTTTGTGCTTTTTGCCATTACGCTGAGTAGTTACGAAATTTGCATGTCATCCAACGAGCATTACTCGCTTACGGCACACATGCCCGGTCTCCGCTTGAAATCCGAGACTGGAGAGCATTGCGCCGCTGATTTGCGCATATACCGATCGTGAGAAGGTTCGCCTGGCCGTATGCGTGGACGGTTGTGCAGTGTGACTGCCAGCCAAACCAGGCGATCATCCAGTTATTTTCACCATCACAGCCTCGCCTTTAGCACGCACGATCTCATCGGCATACAACAAGGTTGCTACGATCACTTTCCTGGGCTTGATCTCTACTACATCGCTTCTGAGGGTGACTTTTTGCACGGGAGTCGGTTTTAGATAGTCTACCTTCAGGGATGCCGTAACGTAACGCTCAAGGTGCTGGCGGCCTAATTGGAGGCCATCGGCCAGGCACCTTGCCGCCGCAGCCGTTGCCGCGCTGTGGCAATCGACCAGGGAGGCGATCAGGCCGCCGTAAAGATAGTCTGGAGAACCTCCGGTATAGTAATGGTGTGGATCGAAGCTGCAAACGCTCTGTTCGCCGTCCCAATAGCTTTTGATATGATAACCGTCCCTATTCAGCCTTCCGCAGCCGTAACAGTGGGCATAGTCATCCGGGTAGTAGTCTTGTAAGGCCTTCATTGTTGCTCCTTAGTATATGGTAGCCGCTAGCCTCTCAAACACGGCTTGCGCGCCGCCAAAGTCTCGTCGAGGCGTTTTATTCCGCAGTGGTGGGGCGCGTTGCGCAGCAGTTCGGGCCGCGTCTTGGCCTCGTGGGCGATGGCGCGCATGGCTGCGATGAATTGGTCCAGGGTGTGCCGGGACTCGCATTCGGTGGGTTCGATCATGATGGCGCCGTTGACCACCAGGGGAAAGTAGATGGTGGGCGGATGGAAACCGTAGTCCATGAGGCGCTTGGCGATATCCAGGGTGCTGACATTGTACTTTTGCTGCTTTTTGTCGCTGAAGATGCATTCGTGCATGCAGGGCTGGTCATAGGCCAGGTGGTAGTAGTCTCCGAGTGCGGCCTTGATGTAGTTGGCATTGAGCACGGCGTGTTCGCTCACGGTCTTCAGTCTGGCCCCCAGGCTGAGGATATAGCTATAGGCGCGTACCAGGATGCCGAAGTTGCCGTAAAAGGCATGCAGCTTGCCGACCGAGAGAGGAAAGTCCTCCCGCCACACGTAGCGACCGTCCTCCCTGGCCACCCGAGGCACGGGCAGAAAGGGGGTCAGGGACTCGGTCACGCAGACCGGCCCGGCTCCCGGTCCGCCCCCGCCGTGGGGCGTGGAGAAGGTCTTGTGCAGGTTGAGGTGCAAAACATCCACGCCGCAGGCCGCCATATCCACAACGCCCATGACGGCGTTCAGATTGGCGCCGTCACAGTAGACCAGTCCGCCTTTGGCGTGCACGATCCGGGCGACTTCACGGATGTTGTCCTCAAACAGTCCCAGGGTATTGGGATTGGTGACCATTATGCCGGCGGTATCCTCATCCATGAGTTGGGCCACGGCTTCAGGATCTAATACACCCCTGGCGCTGCTGGCCACGGCAACGGAGGTGTACCCGCAAAGCGTGGCACTGGCCGGGTTGGTGCCGTGGGCCGTATCGGGGATCAGCAGCCTGGTTCGCGGCTGGCCCAGGTGCATGTGGTGGGCGTGGAAGATCAGCATGCCGGTGAGTTCGCCTTGGGCGCCGGCCGCCGGTTGCAGCGTCACGGCGGGCATGCCGGTGATCTCTGCCAGCAGGCGCTCCAGCTTGTAGATCAGCCCCAGCAGCCCCTGGGAGAGGTTGGCCGGCAGCAGGGGGTGGGCCGTGGCTACGCCGGGCAGGGAGGCCTGGCGCTCGTTGGTCTTGGGGTTGTATTTCATGGTGCACGAGCCCAGAGGGTACATGCTGTTGTCCACACCGATATTCCATTGGCTCAGGCGGGTGTAGTGACGCACGATATCCGGTTCGCACAGGTCTGGAAAATCAGGCCCCTGGCCGGCCAGAGACTCATCAACGGAGAGCGCGGGCACATCCCGTGGCGGCATGGAAAAGCCCATGCGGCCCTCGGCCCCCAACTCCCATAGCAGCGGCTCATTGAACATCAGGCCGGCGGTACCCAGTGTCGGCTTCATGAAGTCACCTCTTTGATCAGCATATCCATGTCGGCTTTGGTGGCGGTCTCCGTGGCGCACAGCAGGTAGCACTCTTTCAGTCGGGGGTAGTACCTGTCCAGCGGCAGCCCGGCGATGATTTTTCTGGCCATAAGTTTGCGGTAGACCCTTCTGGAATCAGGCTTGAGACGAATGACGAACTCGTTGAAAGTCGGCGCGCTGAAGGGCAGGGTTACGCCCGCCTTGCGAAGCTCACTTTTGAGATAGCCCGCCTTGTCAAAGTTGAGCTGGGCCAGGCGTCGAAATCCAGTGCCGCCCAGGGTGGCCATATACATGGCCGTGGCCGTGGCGCAGAGCCCCTGATTAGTGCAGATATTGGAAGTGGCCTTCTCCCGGCGGATGTGCTGTTCGCGGGTGGCCAGGGTGAGCACGAAACCGCGCCGTCCGTCACCATCCCTGGTTTGCCCCACCAGGCGGCCGGGGATGTTGCGCATATGTTTTTGCCGGCAGGCGAACATACCGATGCCCGGCCCGCCAAAAGAGCGCGCCAGCCCCAGGCTTTGCCCCTCGCCGCAGACGATATCGGCGTTGAAAAGTCCGGGAGACCGATAGATGCCGTATGCCAGCGGCTCGGTGAAACCGACTACCAGCAAGGCTTTCCGGTCGGCATGCACACGCGCTTCCACGGCCTCGAGATCTTCGAGGCAGCCAAAGAAGTTGGGTGATTGCACGGCCACGGCCGCCAGTTCGTCGCCGGCCTTGATGCCGCTGAGGTCGCTGCGCCCATGCGGCCCATAAGGCAAGTCGATAATCTCGCAACCAGTGGGAGAGAGGTAGGCCTCGACCACGCGGCGGTAGAGGGGGTGAACGGCCTGTGAAACAGCCACGCGCTTGCGTCGGGTGATCCGCATGGCCATGAGCAGGGCTTCGGCCAGGGCCGAGGCGCCGTCATACATCGAGGCATTGGCCACATCCATGCCGAGCAGCCGTGCCACCAGGGTCTGGTACTCGAAAATCGTCTGCAAGGTGCCCTGGCTCACCTCGGGCTGGTAGGGCGTATAGGTCGTGTAGATCTCGCTGCGGCGCAGCAGGTCCTTGATCGCCTGGGGGATGAAATGGTCATAACTGCCGGCCCCCATGAAGATCAGATACTCCGGCTGAGTAGCCGTGGTGCTGGCGAGGCCGTCCATATGGCGGTCCAGCTCCCATTCACTCAAGGGGGCAGGCAGCTCAAGGGGGCGGGAGCGCCGGCAATCAACAGGAATATGGCTGAAAAGATCGTCGAGGCACTCGATCCCTACCTTGGCCAGCATGGACGAGATTTCATCAGGGGTGTTAGGTAGATAGCGCACGGGTCATCCTTCCATCCATGGTCCGCAGTGAAGATCCCGCAGTGAAGATTTTGGGCAAACGCAATAGTCACTCTTTAATCATTGCCAGGTAGGCCGCGCCGTCCATCAACTGCTCGTACTGGGAGGCGTCGTCACTTTTGATCTTGATAATCCAGCCGCCGCCATGGGGATCGTCGTTGAGCAGTTCCGGGCTCTCCTCCAACTGCTGGTTCACCTCTACGACCTTTCCCGCCATGGGCATGAAGAGCTCCGAAACGGCCTTGACCGACTCCACCGCGCCAAACTCCTCTCCGCTCTCCAGTCGAGTTCCCACTTCAGGCAGCTCCACGAAGACAATATCGCCCAGTTGATCCTGAGCATAATCGCTGATCCCGATTAAGTAGTGCCCGCCATCCTCCCGGACCCACTCGTGATCACTGGAATACCTCGCCTTGGCGGGTAAAATGAGTTCATCAATCGCTTTCATCAAAACCTCCTCAATATTTGTGCCAAAACGCAAACCCTCTCCGGCCATCCCCCACAGAGGAGCAGGAAGAGCACAATTTTCATGCAGGCGCTTTGCAGTTCATACCATTAACTCTAAAATTACAAAAGTGATCTGTCCATCTAATTTTTGTCGGCTTTTTGTCACAGGCCCGGACGCCTTGCATATCCGGCACCTAAGCAAACGCTTACAGTTCAGTTGCTTATCGTAACTACTCAGAGCACTTCATCTTCGGCCCTTCAGGCCTTTCCATATAGCGATGCTATTATGAAAAGACCTGAATGACCGAACCTAAAGCACTCTGAGCAGTTACAGTTCGAGATAGAATTGTTGCAGTTCGTGCTTTTTTGTGCTTTTTGCCATTACGCTGAGTAGTTACGTTTGCTTCA
>CAZGPF010000154.1:0-4393 GCA_964527275.1 uncultured Desulfosarcinaceae bacterium | reverse complement strand
TTTCCACCGTAGCCTCTGGGGGTATAGATAAAATCCCCGAAGGTTTTGGTGTTGCTGTTACCGATAAAGAGGGTGGTGCGCATGTCCACGGCTGCGGTGTGGAGTTGATCCAGGGTGGTGATATGGATCTTCTGCTCGGGGCGCATGGCACTGGTGACCACTCCTACCGGTGTCTCTCCATCGCGGTGGGCCAGGACCAGCTGCTGGGCTTTTTGCAGTTGCCAGTGGCGCTTTTTGCTTTTGGGGTTGTAGATCACGATCACGAAATCGGCGGCCGCCGCCGCGTCGATACGTTTTGCGATCACCTCCCAGGCAGTGAGCAGATCGCTCAGGCTGATGGCGGCGAAATCGTGCGTCAAGGGAGCGCCCAGCAGGGATGCCCCGGCACACAGGGCCGGAATGCCGGGTACCACCTCGATGGTCAGCCCCTCGTTTGCGGCGCTGGCGGACGGCACGGCCTGGATGCCTCGGCGGGCGCACATCTCCAGCACCAGCCCGGCCATGGCATAGATGCCCGGATCGCCGCTCGACACCAGGGCCACCGACCGGCCCGCCAGGGCCTGGTCCAGGGCGGCCTCGACTCTCTGCACCTCCCTGGTCATACCCGTGCTGATAGTCTGCTTGTCGTCGATTAGTGGACCTAGCAGGTCAAGATAGGTCTTGTACCCGACCACGATATCGGCCTGGGCCACGACCTGACGCGCCCGGCCGGAGAGGTGGTCTACGCTTCCGGGGCCGATGCCGACGACATGGAGGCGTGACGGGCTATGGCCAGGGTGACGTTGCTGGTTTTTTGCTTGGGAACTATCAGGGCCCCCTGATCGGCTGCCAGTATGGCCGCTGCTTCGCATACGCTCTCTACTCCTACATGTTTGGCCACCATGGCCGATGGATTGGGAACCTGGCGGACGCGCTTGAGTTGGGCGCGGGAATAGAACCGCACGGGCACTTGAAGCGCCCGGCCCAGGGCGAGAAGTCCAGGCTCATCGCGTTTCACATCGATGGAAGCGATCTTACGCAGGCTGCGCGGGGAGAGCCCGCGATCCCGCAGGACATCTTCCAGCAAAGTCCTGATCTCTTCTGCGGGCGTGTCGCGATTGCATCCGATGCCCGCAATCAGCGAGGAGGGCCGCAGGATCAAGGCCCGCCCCGAGCGCGGCGCTCCCCTGTCGTCCACATAGACGGCGGGGCGCTCTCCCGCGCCTGTTGATGAATCGTCCCTCAGATCAGACGCCAGGGCCTGGTCCAGCAGGGGGGTAACCAGGGCATAAGGATCGTGCACCTCGATAGGCTGATCGGTGAGCAGGGCCATGTTCACCGCCTTGATGCCATCAGGATTTTCGATGCTCAGCCCCTGCCGCGCCGCGATGAGATCGATGGCCGGCCTGGCGTTGACATCGGTGGCCGTGGTGATCACCGGCAGGGCACCAATGAGCCCGGCAATCTGCTCGGTCAAGGCATTAGCGCCGCCGATGTGTCCGGCCAGCAGGCTGACGGCATATTGCCCCTGATCGTCGACCACCACTACCGCCGGGTCCACGGTTTTATGCTTCAGCCAGGGTGCGATGGCGCGCACCACGATTCCGCTGGCCATGATAAAGATATGACCATCGAAGGCGTGCAACTCTTGCGCCACCGCCTCGGTCAATCTCCGAAAGGGATGCATTGATAAAGAGGGGTTTTGGCGGGCCAGCCGCCGCGAACAGCGAATGGTCACCCCGGGCCGGCGGGTCTTAATGCGGCGAGCCAGGTTCAAGCCTTTGGGGGTCAGCGCCCAGACGGCGAGGCTACTTTTCGGCCCGGTACCCATGGACGAAATCCTTGTCGTAGAGTTTGGATCGTAGTGTGGCCAGGGCCGCCGGATGGTCCATGGCCGGCCCCACCATGATCACGGCCAGACGTTTGATGCCGCTGGATCGAGCCGTCCGCGCAAGCTCGCCCACCTGCGTGGTGATGATCTGCTCCTCGGGGTGGCTGACCCGGCAGGCCACGGCGCACCTCGCTTGCGGACCGTAGGCCTCCGCCAGAACCTGCGCCACCTGGTCGATCAAGGCCATGCTTAAATAGATCACCATGGAAGCGCCGTGGCGCGCCAGGGATTGCAGCGATTCGGTCTCCGGCACCGGCGTGCGGCCGGCCATGCGGGTCAGGATCAGCGTCTGGGTGACCTCCGGGATCGTGTATTCGATGCCCATGGAGGCGGCCGCGGCAAAGGCTGCGGTAACACCGGGAATCACCCGGTAGGGAATCTTGCGCGCCCGCAACAGGCCCATCTGCTCGCCGATGGCGCCGTAGAGACTGGGATCGCCTGTGTGCAGCCGCACCACACTCTCGCCGGCCGCATAGGCCGTGGCCATAGTACTCACAATCTCATCCAGGTGCATGCCCGCGCTGCTGATGCGCTGCGCCCTGGCCGGGGCCCACTGCATCACGGCCTCGGGGACCAGGGAACCTGCATAGAGCACCAGATCCGCAGCCGCAAGGGCCATTTGCCCCTTGACCGTAATCAGCTCGGGGTCCCCGGGGCCTGCGCCGCAGAAGGTTATGGGTTGTCTTGGTCTGTCCATTTTTTCTCCTGGGCGCTTCGAAAAATAGAAAGCAGCGACTTTGGAAAGTCTATGTTTGTGGTTCCTTTTTTCGGCATGACCATGACTGCAAATCACCTGTTACCAGAAACAATCCAGACTGGATTTTGCGCCTCGAAGCGCCGGCTCCAGGGCATCGCCCTGCTCCGGCTGATCTGCATCTGTACCACTTCGGTCTGCAGCCCTTTGGTCTGCATGGCTTTCACGGCCAGGGCTAAATTATCGATTAGAACGGTATTGGCCACCATGACACCATCATGGGCCAGCAAGTCCGCGGCCCGCCCGATGATCTCGGCCAGATCGCGCCCTCCTCCACCGATGAAGACACGCTCGGGCGGGGGCAGGGCCTTCAGCCCCTGGGGCAGCTTGGCCTGCACAACTTCCAGGTTGTAGAGACCGAAGCGGCCTGCATTTTCCCGAATCCGGGCGACCCGTTCCGCTTTCTGTTCCACGGCCACGATCCTGCCAGGGCCTAGCAGCGCCGCCGCCTCGATGCCCACCGAACCGCTGCCGGCGCCCAGGTCCCACATGGTCAGACCGGGCGTGAGCCGCAGCTTGGCCAGGGTCACGGCGCGCACTTCGGACTTTGTAATCAGGCCGTCTGTATGCGCAAAGGCATCGTCGGACATACCGAGGTGGACGCCTCTCTGAACAAAGGTTGCCGTTGGGTGGCGCTTGAAAATGACGACATTGGGTTGGGCGAAGCGCTTGCCCACGGCCTCCTCCAGGGCGTACCAGCCATAGCGTTCTTCGGCGGCACCCATCTGCTCGAATACCGCCATGCGCCATCCATGCGCCCCTCTTTGCAGAAGCCATTGGGCCAGCCAGGCGGGTGACTGCCGGCCATCGGTTAATACCGCCACCGGACCACTGGACTGCAAGGCCTCCAGCAACTGATATTTTTGATCCCTGCCGTGCAGGCTGATGACCCGGGCATCACCCCACGGCTCATTGATACGCGCAAAGGCCGCAGCGACAGAAGATATGTTGGGCAGCACGGTCACCCGGTCTGCCCCAAGCTCCGCGATGATCCGCGCACCGATGCCGAAGAGCAGCGGATCACCGGATGCCAGCACCACGACGCGCCCGTGGGCCATGCCTTGACGAATAGAGGCCATGCTCTCGGCGATCTTGCCGCCGATGACCTGCTTTTGCATACCAAGATCCGAGAATTGATCCAGGTGTCGACGCCCGCCCATAAGCAGATCCGCAGACCGGATAATCTCCAACTGGTCGCGGGTCACATCCCGCAAAGAGAGCCCCATGCCGATGACGAATACATTTTGCATCATTTTTGCCTAGCCAGCACCTGGACGCAAACCCTGCTTCTCCAGCCCCTCTCGCCAGGCGAGGGGGATGTTGCGTTCAGGCACTGTTAATGGAATCAAAACTCACCTGGCCGTTAAAGTCGAAGATCACCGCTCGCACCTCCACCTGCTGCTTGCCAAAACCGATGGCCGCCGTCACAATTTCGCGTCCCACCTTTGCAATCAGCGCGGCATGGTCATCCTTAATCAGACCAAAGGCCTGCCGTGCCGTATTGGCCTGGGACACGCTCCTGGCCAGCTTCGCATCGCCGGTGACTTGCAGGGCCCACCCGGCCAAAACATCCAGGGCCAGACGCGACGAACGCGCGTGAGTATGGGGTATGCCCTGGGCCATCTTGACGGCCTTGCCAAAGAAGACCGCCAGAACCACGCGCTTAAACGCCAAGCCCGCCGCAATCTCCATGGAGCGGGCAAAGTAATCCCCGATCTGCACGTAGCCTTCCGAGGGCAGTTGGGGCCAGCGCTCCTGGGCCAGCCGCT
>CAZGPF010000153.1:0-4436 GCA_964527275.1 uncultured Desulfosarcinaceae bacterium | reverse complement strand
TAGTTTATCACCTCTTATGCACTTTTACCCCCTGACGGGTACCCATACGCAGGTGTTGAGCAATACCTACCCCGGTTGAGCAATTGCAATTGTTGAAAATAGGGCAATTTCCTTGACACTGCTAAATGGGTTGTATAGATATGGAACCCAATCAATTCAGCATTTTATTGCGATTCAAGATGTTATCAAATCATTCTGCGGCGCCATGGGTTGATGCCCTGCAAAAGGGGCATGCAACAGCAAATCAAATACTAACTCTTAAATCGATATCTGGAAAAATATCGAGGAGCCAATATTACCGTGATTGTGAGGATCATGCCGCTGCGGACCAAACATGGTAGGAGAAATGGTTAATGTTACAGACTGAAATTGATATCATTCATGTTCTCGGCAACGCCGGACTGATGGTGCGCTTCGTGCTTATGCTGCTGCTCTTCTTTTCGATCACCTCCTGGACCATCATCATTATCAAGTGGCGCTATATTCGACGCGCCTATCGTGAGTCCAACCGTTTTATCGACTATTTCTGGAAGAGCCGCGATCTGGGTGACGCCTACATGAAGGCCAAACAGTTGGCGGGTTGCCCCGTGGCACGGATCTTCTTGATCGCCTACATGGAGTTGAAACGTATGAGACGTGCGGGCCGCACCACGGGGGATGAGGTCGATTCCATACGCAGCAAATTTTCCGGCGGCGATAATGTGAAGCGTGCCCTGCGCCGCGCCATCAACATCGAAACCACCCGCATGACGCAGATGGTATCGTTTCTGGCGACCACGGGCAACACTACCCCTTTTATCGGACTGTTCGGCACGGTATGGGGGATTATCAACGCCTTTCACGGTATCGGACAGAGCGGATCGGCCAGCCTGTCGGTGGTGGCTCCGGGCATCTCCGAAGCCTTGATCGCCACGGCGGCCGGTTTGGCGGTAGCTATTCCGGCGGTGATTGCATTTAACTATTTCACGCAGAAAATTAAAGTCGTGGAGTCTGAATTAATCAGCTTTTCCGCCGACTTTCTTAATATTCTCGAAAGGGACATCCTGCCTCAAAAAGGAGCCTAAAGATGGCCATGCAATCCGACACGGACCGGCTGATGTCCGACATCAACGTCACCCCCTTTGTGGATGTGATGCTGGTTCTGCTGGTGATCTTCATGGTCACGGCGCCCATGATGCTGCAGGGGGTGGATGTGGCGCTGCCCGAAGTCACGGCCAAACGGCTGGTGGCCCAGAAGGAGAATCTAGTGGTAACCCTGGATAAAAATCGGCAATTGCATATAAACGACCTGGCGGTTAATATGGATTTCTTGAAAGAGAAGCTGATAAAAATCCTGGAGAACCGCGTGGACCGAGAGGTCTATTTCCGTTCCGACAAGGATGTACCCTACGGCGAAGTGGTGAAAGTCATGGCCCAGATCAAGGCGGCCGGTGTCACCAAACTTGGCATGGTGACGGTGCCGGGGCAAGCGTTGCCGTCCAGAAGGCAACGGAAATAGATAACAGAAAATGGCATTGCCTTCTCACGCATATGCGGGAAATGTTGGTACCCGCTTATACCCGTGGCCATTTGGTATCTCCCTGACCGCCCATCTGGTTCTGCTTGGCCTGTTGATCCATACGCCCGCCTGGCGGGAGCCGACATCGGCTTTCATGCCGCCGGTGATCGATGTGCATATGGTCGATCTTGCCGAATTAAACCCCGTTGCGATCACGAAATATGCGGCAAAAGGTAAGGCCGTGGCCCTCGGCGCAGAGCCAGCTACGGGGAAAATCGAAACCGCACCGGTCGCTGGCTCGCAATACACGGCCGAACCGGAAATCTCCGTTGCCTCGGTGCGCATGAAAAACAAGCGAGCCTTGAAGACCAAAACCTTCAAATCCAGCAAGGTGCTCAAAAATACCCTTCAACGCGTTAAAAAAAAGGTAGCGGCCCTGCCCCTCAAACAGCTGGACGACACGCTCATCCGACTACGTGAAAAGTTGGCCAACGAGGCCCAGCCGGTAGCGGGTGCCAAATCCGCAGGAAAGGGAAAGCAAGGTAAATATTATGCGCGGGGCAGCAAAAAAGAGATTGAACTGGTCAATCTTTATATGGTTGAGACTGCTTACACGATCCAAAAGAGTTGGGCCTATTCAGAGCAAATGGCCGGCGGTAGCGGGAATCTAACCACCGTTGTCGAGTTCAAGGTTATGCCTGATGGCCAGATCACCGATATTAATATCAACGAGAAATCAGGGAACCAATACCTTGATGATTCTGCCTTAAAGGCGATTACAAAGTCGAGTCCGGTAAAACCGCATCCCAATAAATTATCGCGGCCCTATGTTCATATGGGAATAAATTTTGGCCCTAAAGGTGTGCGCTAAGGGACGTGAAAGCAATTGTTGCCAGCACATTAAATAGAAAAGTGAATTTGCAAATGTTCAATATCCATCTACCTTCATTATTAAAATACTGGTCTCTTGTGGTTGTTGTTTGGCTATCTCTACAACCAGCGGGCGCGGTTGCCCAAATCAAGTATTTCGATTTGACGAATCCCTTTCTGCGCCAAATACCCATGAGTATTCCAGTCTTTAAAGCCATGACATCCAGCCCGGCAGAGGCGGACCAAGTCGGCGTTTTCGCGGATAGGCTTCAGGATATGCTTGAATTCAGCGGATATTTCAAAATGCTGGATCGCGCCAGCTTCATCCACGATCCCCAGGCCTCGGGCATTGCGGAAAAGTCTTTTGACTTCGGCAACTGGACCACGCTTGGGGCTGAATTGCTCATCACCGGAGGCCTGGAGATCAAGGGCGACAAGATGAAAGTGGAGCTGCGTCTATTCGACACCTTCAAAGCCAAGCTGCTGGTGAGTAAGCGCTATCGCGGCAAAGTGCGCGACCAGCGGTCCATTACCCGCCAATTCTGCTCTGAAGTCCTGTTTGCTTTAAATGGCAATCGGGGTTTTTTCGACAGCCAGTTGGCGTTCGTCTCTTCCGGCACGGGACACAAAGAGATCTTTACCTGCGATTTCGACGGAGCCAATGTCAAGCAGCTTACCGACAAGCGATCGATCACCTCTTTTCCGTCATGGTCCACGGACGGCAACTATCTTGGGTTCACATCCTTTGTGCGGGGGGAGTCTCAGATCTATGTCCTCAATTTATACACCCAGGCCGAGATCCGGTTTCTTTACGAAGGTGTCCAAATCGCCCCAAATTGGGTTCCCAACAGGATGGAGATAACCGGGAGCCTTACATTCGAAGGGGATCAGGATATTTATCTGTTGACCCACGGCGGTAAAATGATTAAAAAGTTAACTAATAGCCGTGGGATTGATGTGGATGCTACTTGGTCGCCTGACGGTCGTAAAATGGCCTTTGTCTCCAACCGGGCAGGAAGCCCTCAAATCTTCATCAAAGAGATCAGCACCGGCAGCGTTCACCGGCTGACGTTCGAAGGGAGATACAACACTCAGCCCAGATGGTCTCCCAAAGGTAATTTAATAGCTTATTCGTCGATGCAACAGGACCAGATCAATATTGTCGTAATCGATGTGGAGGGCAATAACCCGGTTCAATTAACCCATAATCAAGGTGATAACGAGGCACCCTCCTGGTCGCCGGACGGCAGCCTGATCGTATTCAGCTCGAACCGTGAGGGTATATCCCGAATTTATGTCATGACTGCTATTGGAAGCGACCAGCGCCGTTTGTTACGGTTGCCCGGAGGACAATTCCAACCCAGCTGGTCATCCAACTTTCATCAATAGATTCGCATACAGATAGCAAGGGAGGATTAAATGAGAAAGAATGAGTGGGTCACTCTGGCCCTGATTGTTTTGCTGACTGGAATGCTGTTTGTCGTTTCCTGTGCCAAGAAGCAAGTTCAGCCTGCAAAAAAGACAACGGCACCGACCAAGGCCATCCAGCCTGACACCCTTACCGCAGAATCCGCAGGGGTCACAACGGCCCAGGGAAAAAGAATGAAGGCCGAGGAAGAAAGAATGAAGGCCGAGCGCCTGCAAGCCAAAAAAGAAAAGCTCTTGCGTATCAAGGCCCAAGATGCCTTTGTCAATGAAGACATCTACTTTGAGTTCAGAAGCTCCGTGCTGCTGCCCACGGCACAGAAACTTCTGATGCAGAAAGCGGCCTTCCTGCGTTCCATGCCTGCAATAGACATAATCATCGAAGGCAATTGTGATGAACGTGGGACCAATGCTTTCAACCTGGCCCTGGGTGAGCGCCGCGCACAAGCCGTTAAAGATTTTCTAGTCAATATGGGTGTTGGTCTCTCCCGGCTCAGAACCATCAGCTATGGCGAGGAATTCCCCGTCGATCCCAGGCACACTGAGGAGGCGTGGGCCCAAAACCGGCGTGTCCACCTAGTTATCAACTAAGTAACTACTCAGCGTAATGGCAAAAAGCACAAAAAAGCACGAACTGCAACAA
>CAZGPF010000152.1:0-4542 GCA_964527275.1 uncultured Desulfosarcinaceae bacterium | reverse complement strand
GTACCTCAAAGGCCCGGCAACGCAGCAGATTCGGTGCCCTGTGAACGCTTACCTTATTATAGCGTCTATTACATCCACTGTCGCACGGGTATTGGCCACGTTGTGGACGCGGACTATATGGGCGCCGCGCATTACGGCCGCCGCTACGGTGGCCTGGGTGCCGGTCTCCACCTTGGGCAACTCGGGAGAGAGGTCCCCGCGTCCCACAGGGTTGAGGATCTCCCGGATGAAGCGTTTGCGCGAAGTACCTACCAGCAGGGGGGCGTCGAGTCTCTTAAACTCCTCCAAGTGCCGCATGAGCAGCAGGTTATGGCGTCCGGTCTTACCGAAGCCGATGCCCGGGTCTATGATGATTTTGTCTCTCATGATGCCGGCGGCCACGGCACGGTCGATGGCCTCTGCGAGAAAGCGGCCCACTTCGGCGACTACGTCCGCATACTCAGGCTTGACCTGCATGTCGTGCGGTTGACCCTGCATATGCATCAGGATCACCGGCACGCCGGACTTCGCGACCACCAAGGCCATGTCGGAGTCCGCCCGCAGCGCGCTGATGTCGTTGATCATGGCAGCGCCAGCTTTGACCGCAGCGGCGGCCACTTGCGATTTAGTAGTGTCGATGGAGATGGGCACAGGCAGGTCGGAAGCCAGTTTTTCGATCACCGGGATGACCCGCTGCAGCTCCTTTTGCGCCGAGACCGGGTCGGCATATGGGCGCGTGGACTCGCCGCCGATATCGATGATGTCGGCACCGGATTCGACCAGGCGCAGGGCTTGTGCCACGGCGGCATCTTTGGCATGGAACCGTCCGCCGTCGGAAAAGGAGTCCGGGGTCACGTTGACGATGCCCATGATGGTGGTCCGCGGCCCCAGCCTGAGTTCATGCCGCTGCCAACTGAGGGTGTAGTTCTTCGTCACCACGGGTTCCAATCGATTTTCATACGGACTATGCGTTCGGTTGGTCGTCGCCCTCTTCCCGGGCCGCCCCAGCCGCTTCGTTGTCGCCCTCTGGCTCGGCGGCTTCCACGCTTTCCGAGCGTTCGGGCAGATCGACGTCGGGTTTGAGAGAGATAATCAACGCGTCCAGCTCCGCGCCCAGCACAGTCTCCTGCTCGAGGAGCAGGTCGGCCAGGGCGTGCAGAAGATCGCGATGCTCTTCCAGCACGGTGGTGGCCTTGTCATATGCGCTCTTGATCAGGCTGGTGATCTCCGCGTCGATTTTACGGGCTGTCTCTTCGGAGTAGTCCCGGTGCTGGGCGATTTCACGCCCCAGGAACACCTGTTCCTCGCCCTTGGAGTAGGAGAGGGGGCCGAGTTCGACGCTCATGCCCCAGGTGCGCACCATGGTCTGGGCCAGGTCGGTGGCCTGCTTGATATCGTTGGAAGCGCCGGTGCTGATGCGATCAAAGACGATCTGTTCAGCCACACGGCCGCCAAAAGCCACGGCCAGTTCGTCTTCCAGCTGGTCCTTGTATTTGAAGTCCCGCTCTTCGGGCAGGAACCAGGTGATGCCGGCGGCCCGTCCGCGAGGAATGATGGTGATTTTGTTGATAACGTCGGCATTAGGCAGAAAGCGCGCCACCAAGGCATGTCCGCCTTCATGGTAGGCCGTGGTCTTGCGGTCCTCTTCCCTGATTACCTTGGACTTGCGTTCCAGTCCCATGTAGACTTTGTCCTTGGCGTCTTCGAAGTCGACCATCTCCAGCTTCTCTTTGTCGCGCTTGGCCGCCAGCAGGGCCGCCTCGTTTACCAGGTTTTCCAGGTCAGCGCCGGAAAATCCGGGGGTGCCCTTGGCCAGGACCAGGGTTTTAATCTCCTTGTCCACCGGCGTTTTTTTCATGTGGACGCGCAGGATCTTTTCTCGGCCGCGAATATCCGGCAGGGTGACCACTACCTGGCGGTCGAACCGGCCGGGGCGCAGCAGGGCCGGATCGAGCACATCAGGCCGGTTGGTGGCCGAGATCAGGATGACGCCTTCATTGGATTCGAAGCCGTCCATCTCCACCAGGAGCTGGTTCAGGGTCTGTTCACGCTCGTCGTGGCCGCCGCCCAGGCCTGCGCCGCGATGACGGCCCACGGCATCGATTTCATCGATGAAGATGATGCACGGGGCATTCTTCTTGCCTTGTACGAAAAGATCGCGCACCCGGGATGCGCCCACGCCGACGAACATCTCCACGAAGTCGGAGCCGCTGATACTGAAGAAGGGGACGTCGGCCTCACCGGCGATGGCGCGAGAGAGCAAGGTCTTGCCGGTCCCGGGAGGACCCATTAGCAGCACCCCTTTGGGAATGCGGCCGCCAAGACGGGTGAACTTTTTGGGATCACGCAGGAAATCGACGATTTCGCTCAACTCCTCCTTGGCCTCGTCGATTCCGGCCACATCCTTGAAGGTCACTTTTGCCTGGGTGTCCGTCATCAGCCGTGCGCGGCTCTTGCCGAAGGAGAGGGCCTTGCCGCCGCCCGATTGCATCTGGCGCATGAAAAAGATCCACACGCCGATGAGCACCAGCATGGGGAACCACGATATGAGAATATTGTACCAAGGGGACTCGGTCTGAGGTTTGGCCTTGATGCGAATATCCTTCTCCCGGAGGATTTTGATCAGGTCTATATCCTGGGGCGCGTACACCTTGAAGCTGCGACCGTGGATATCGGTGACGGTGAGCTCCTGGCCCTGGATGACAACCTCCTCGACCTTGCTCTCATCCACCATGGCCAGAAATTCAGAATAACCGGGGGCCGTTTCGACCATATTCTGGGCATTGAACATCTTGTAGAGCATGACCATCATCAAGGTGATCACACACCATAACGCCAGATTTTTGTAAAAAGGATTCAAAGATATTACCTCCTTATATTTTCTCGCCTCCTGCGCGATTGACGCATACCATAATGCCGATTTGCCGATTACGCAAGGGGAGCATTACCCGATTCTTCAGCGTCGATTGAGCCTGGTTCCCGTGCTCCAACCCTCTGGAGATCCCCGTCATCACGGCCCACGGAATGCCAGCGGACCACCAGTACCTGGCAGGTCGCCGGGCCGATGGCGGCCAATCGACTGCGGCGCACACCGGCAACCCAGGCAATGCGGTCTTGGCTGATCAGCAGAGGGATATGCGCCCGTTGATGCCTGGGAATCTTGCGGTCGCCGAACAACTGCTTCAGCTTTTGAGAACCGCGCATGCCAAAGGGCCGCAGCCGGTCCCCCGGCTGGAAATTACGGACCACCAGGGGGAAGCTCAACTGGTCCAGGTCGAAATGCGCGCTATGGGGGTCTGCGTCGATGGGGCCAAGAGTGTGCGCCGCTGTCTGAAAAAGGTGCAGACATCCATGGGCTGAGGCGATCTCAAGTTTTGCCGGCAGGCACTCTTTGGTCGCGATGCTGTATTGAAAGATCCCTGGCGCAGGCATGACCCTGGGGTCCAGGCGGCGCTCCCGGGAGAAGCGCAGATAACGCGACCGGCGTTCGGCCCGCAACTGATGCGGCAGACTGATGCGCCCGCTCTCCCGGTCCGGGGAGAGCAGGCTGATGACGGCGTCGATATGGCTGGCACCGACACGGTACAGCGTTCCTTGCCAGCGCCCCAGGGCCTCACGGATCAAGCGCCGCTGTAGGGCCAGGGGGGCGGACTGCAATCTGGATATATGCAGGTCGAGCCTGAGAGAGGTTTGTCTGGCCACCAGGGCCTTTGCCTGACCGTCAAATTCGGCCTGCAGCCATTGATCTTCTTCCCGGCACAGGTCGGCGGTTCGATGCAGGGTGGCCACGATATTGGGGTTGTAGCGCCTCGCCAGGAGGGGCAGCAGGTGGTGACGGATACGGTTACGTTCAAAGCGCGGGTCGTTGTTTGAGACGTCGTGGAGATAGGGAATTTTGCGCCTGTGCAGATAATCCAGGATCTCGTCTCGCCGCAAATCGATCAGCGGACGCACGATGCGGTTGTCCCGCACCGGCGGTATGCCGCCCATGCCGCGGATACCGCTGCCGCGCAGCAGGCGCTGCAGGACGGCCTCGGCATTGTCATCGGTGTGGTGCCCCAGGGCGATTTTGGTATACCCGCGAGCCTTAGCAAGCTGGTTGAAAAAGTCGTAACGCGCCTCGCGGGCGCGCTCTTCGAGAGAGCCGGTGGCCTCATCAATTTCAATGCTTTGCGTATGGCAAGCCAACCCCAGGTCAGCGGCCAGGCGTGAAACCAGGGCGGCCTCTTGCTGGGCCGCCTCAGGGCGCAGCCCGTGATCGAGGTGGGCCACGCCCAGTTCGAGATGCCAGGCCCCGGACAAGGCATGCAGTATCCAGAGCAGGGCCACGGAGTCAGGGCCGCCGGAAACCCCGGCCAACACCTTATCATGGGGCGCGAACATGGCGTGACGCTCGATGGTTTTGGCCACTCTCTTTATAACAGGCAGGCCGCTGCCGGGTGCTTTGCGAAGGGTCATGATTGTTGTAAGTATCGCTTTTTATATTACTTTTAGCGTATTAGACGCATATCGCTTAGTAGGGCAGCTTGCGGTGCTTGTCAAGCGACGCCGGCTTAGAGAATA
>CAZGPF010000151.1:0-4564 GCA_964527275.1 uncultured Desulfosarcinaceae bacterium | reverse complement strand
TTTCTTTCATTTATGATTGGGGTGCCAGTGCCCGTGAAACTCTAAGACCCCAAGTTCTAACGGCAACCTTAAACATTTCATCCATGCTAAGGTGTTGTCATGCCCGGCAAGCGTAAGCCCTTATGGGGCCAGATAAAAAAGCTCACGTCCAGCTACGATGCGGTCATCATCGACGGCGGCCTGCACGATCTGGCCACCGCCTGCTACCTGGCCAGAGAGCAGGGCATCACGGATGTGGCCAGCATTAAAAAACGCCGCATGGGCTTCGGCGGTGCCGGGCGCAACACGGCCATGGTGACAAAAAAGGAGATCTGATATGGCTCTCACACTTACCTGCCCCATTTGCGGCCCGCGCAACGGCTACGAATTCCGCTACGGGGGCGAAGACAAGGGACCGCGCCCGGACGAGGAAGGCCTGGCGCCTGCCGCCTGGTGCGACTATGTCCATATGAACAAGTGCATTGCTGGTATCCAGCAGGAGTGGTGGTTTCACCGCGACGGATGCGGGGCCTGGTTCACCACTTTTCGTGATACAACCAAAAACATCGAAGTGGAACAAACGGAGGCGAGCAAATGAACAGGCTTAAACAACTGCCCACGCTCCGCATCGACCAGGCCACCAAACGTTCTTTGACCTACCGTGGCAAAGCCTGCCAGGGTGTCGCCGGCGATACCGTGGCAACGGCCCTTTACGCCAGCGGCGTCCGGATTTTTTCACGCAGCTTGAAATATCACCGTCCACGGGGTCTATACAGCCTGGACGGCGAGTGCGGCAACACCATGATGGAGGTGGACGGCATCCCCAACATGCGTACGGAAAACACCCTTCTTCAAGACGGGATGGTCGTAAAAGAACAGAATGTCAAAGGGTCTGCAAACTGGGACTGGATGGGATTTTTAGACAAACTGGACTGGCTGATGCCGGCCGGGTTTTACTATAAAACCCTGCACAAGCCCGCTGCAATATGGCCCCTTGCCATGAAGCAGATCCGCCAAGCCGCCGGTCTGGGCAAGATTTCCGCCGACTACCAGATGCAGGGCCAGTACGCCGAGCTCTTCGTGAAGGCCGAAGTTACCGTCATTGGCGGGGGCGTGGCCGGTATGGCCGCCGCCCTGGCCGCCGCTCAATCTGGACAGCGTGTGATTCTACTCGAAGCCCGTCCCCACCTGGGCGGCTGCTTCGACTACCGGGTAACCACCAACGGCGACGGCATCCCCTTGTACCAGAAAGCCCGGGAAATGGCCGTAAAGGTCGCGCAGACACCCAACATCCGGGTGTTCAAACATGCCCCCATGGTGGGTGCCTATACCAACAACCTGATCACCGCCTTCCAGACAGGTAAGGAGGAGGACGCCTTTACAGAGCGCTATCTCGAAATCCGCTCCGACAGTGTAGTCGTGGCCACCGGCTGCATCGAGCGACCCCTGCTGTTCGACAATAACGAGCGCCCGGGGGTCATGCAGGTGAGCTGCGCCCATCGTCTTGCCCGCACCTACGGACTGCTGCCGGGCAGCGAAGCGGTTTTTGTAGTCGGCCACGATTTGGGATTGGAAGCCGCCGTAGACCTTTGTGACCTGGGGCTGAAGATCAACTGTGTAGCGGATATCCGTGAAGATGGCCATGATCCGGACCTGCTGCGGGCCTTGGCCGGACGCCAGGTGCCGCTGCTCAAGGGCTGGGTGGCCGTCAAAGCCCACGGGTCCAAAACCGTGAAAAAGGTTACCCTGGGCACTACCAACGGAGTGGTTAAACGCAAGTTCGCCTGCGATCTGCTGGTGGCCTCGGCCGGCCTTACCCCGGTCACTGGTCCATTGATCCTGGCCCAGGCCAAGATGGGCTACGACAGCCGCACAGGCTATTTTCTGCCCACAAAGCTACCGCAAAAAATGTTTGCCGCCGGTCGCATCACCGGGATCAACGATCCGGCCGCCATCGAAGCCGCAGGTCACCTGGCCGGTTGCGAAGCGGCGACAGCCGCTGGCGCTGATATGCAAAAAGCCGTTGCCGACGCCCGGCGGGACTTGGCGGCGCTGCCCGGGCCGGAGCGTGGCTGCAAGCTGGTCACGGCGCAGGTCAAGGGTCGCAAGAGTTTTATCTGTTTTGACGAAGATGCAACGGTTAAAACCGTGAAGCAGGCCATCGACATGGGTTTCGATGTGCCCGAACTGGTCAAGCGTTTTGCAGGTGTGGGCCTAGGTCCGGGCCAAAGCGGAATCCCCGGCCACAACCTGCCCCTGTTCGTGGCCCAACACACCGCTGCAACGAGTAAGCCCAAACCCACCACCGTGCGTCCGCCGCTGGTGCCGACCTACATCGCCACGTATGCGGGCTACAACCACAACATGTTCAAACAGACCCCGCTGCACCACTCGCAGAAAGCCGACGGCGGCATTTTCCGTAACATCGGCGTCTGGCAGCGCGCCCGCTATTTTTCGGATGACTTCGCCTGTAAGGAAGAGATCCTCAACGTGCGCAACAACGTGGGGCTGCTGGACGGATCAACCCTGGGCAAGTTCCGCATCCATGGGCCCGATGCGCTCAAGGCCCTGCAGCGGGTCTATGTGTCTGATATGGCCAAAGTGACGAAAGGCCGCATCAAGTATTCGGCCATGTGCAACGATGACGGCTGTGTCATCGACGACGGTGTGGTAGTCAAACAAGGTGAAAATGACTACTACTTCACCACCTCCACCGGTCGGGCCGGGCAGACCACGGAGTGGATCCGCTACCACACCCGGTATGACAACTGGGATTTTCACCTGGTCAACCTCACCGATGCCATGGGGGTGATCAATCTCTCCGGTCCCAATGCCCGCAAGGTGCTGGCAAAAGTGGTAGCTAGCGACCTTTCCAATGCGGCCTTCCCTTTTGCCGGCTATCGCGAGTTCTATATCCAGGATACCATTTTCGTGCGCGCCATGCGCCTGGGGTTCGTGGGTGAGCTTTCCTACGAACTGCATGTGCCTTCATCCTACATGCAGACCGTATGGGACCTGCTCAAAGAGGCCGGCGCGGAATTCGGCATCCGCAACTTCGGGGTGGAGGCCCAGAATGTGCTGCGCATGGAAAAATGTCACATCATCCTGGGCCAGGAGTCGGAACAGCGCACCAACCTTCTGGACGTGGGGCTGGGTTTTCTCTGGGACCGTACCAAAACAGAAGCCAAAACCATTGGAGCTGTGGCCCTGCGGCAGGCCGAAAATATTACCGGCCGTCTCAAGCTGGTAGGCATCCGCATGGAGGACGACAACCGACCGGCCCGCGACGGGGCCCTCATTGTAGATACCAGGGTGCGCGGTTATGTAGCTACCATGCGCAAAAGCTTCACAACCGGCGAGGCCGTGGGCATGGCCCTGGTGGAATCCCAGCTGGCCGACATCGGAACCCGGCTCGAAATTTTCGAGGATGAGTGCAACGGTGTGCGGCTCACCGCCAGGGTCGTGCCCATGCCCTTTTACGATCCTAAGGGCCAACGAATGAAAAGCTAGTCATCGCAAAAAAGAGGAAAAACCATCATGACTGAGATACAACGCTACTCCCCGGTACAGCTAAAGGCAACGCCCCGCAAAACAGAGCTGCGCGCCAACTGGCCGGTGGTTTTGGTATACAGCGACGAGGGCCACGGTCCCTGGTTGACCGACTTGTCGCACAAAGCCCGCTGGGACCTGCAGGACGCAAAAATAGGCGCTCAAAAGGTTTGCGATCTGGGCGTACCCGAAACTGCGGGGTATTGTGCTTTGGCCGGCGACGTTCTGATCAATCGCATGAACGCCACTCAGGCATCCGTCTATCATCTGGGCAGCGCGACGCCGACCCTGCCAGCAGATCCGCGCTACACGGATGTCAGCGAGGCGACCCTGTTTATTGCCCTGTTCGGACCCGGCGCCTTTCTATTAGCCGAAAAGCTGACCAACCTCGATTTGATGGACCCGGCTAAAGAGGCCCCTTTCCTGACACAAGGGCCTTTTTGCCACGTTCCCTGCCAAATAGTGACCCTGGAAAAGAGTGCCGACAGTAGCGGCGGATTCCTGCTGACCTGCAGCCGCGGATATGGGGAGAGTATGATCGACGCCATCCTGAAAGCCGGCGCCGAGTTCGGTCTCCGGCCGGCCGGGGAGACGCGGTTTAATGGATGGCTGGCGGGGCTTTAAGCCGAATATTTTTTAAGGCTGACCGCAGGTGACCGGTGAAGCGAGACTTTGATGCAGTGTTGTATGCTAACCGAAGTTTCCCAATTTTGAAATGGCGCTCTTTGAGCGAATCACTCCGCTGATGCGAATATTTATTATAAATACAGTCAGTTAGGGCGGACCGGGGGGCATTGTAACTTATAGAAATCATTAGATATATTGATTCAGATTTTGACGCTTCCATTTGATGTCGTTGAAAATGTTCTAGGATTGGATCAGCGTTCTGGTAAAAAATGCTGTAGACTTAAAACCGCGCTGGTATAGGATTAATAGTTTTTTTAGCATATCCTCCTGCTAATTGGAGATCTTCCTTAAAAAGTTTGATTAAATTGCTCATGGTATCTTCCTTTCTTCTTTAACCTTGTCGGGTGAA
>CAZGPF010000150.1:2336-4655 GCA_964527275.1 uncultured Desulfosarcinaceae bacterium | reverse complement strand
CGTTACAGTTCGTGCTTTTTTTGTGCTTTTTGCCATTACGCTGAGTAGTTACGGTTTGGCACTTAGCTTGGCCACCTTTTTGCCCCATAGCTCAGCATGGCTTGAGGCTGCATTATGTGGGCAGTTTCATAACCAGCCGCCATTTGAAAAAAAATCGCAGAAGCCCTATTGGCCACTGCTGATTGTGACAAAAAAATCAGAGCCTATCCCCACGTTAGTTCAGACTGGTAGTTGAGAAATCAGGTGGTCCACGACACTCCGCAACCATCGAACGCCGAGATCGGATTGATGATCATCGAGGCTCTGGACGATCTTGAGGTAATGCTTGCCGCCGGTCTGAATCTTTTCGTCGATGATGGTCGTAAAACGATCTATGAGTTCCGGTCGACCTCCATATTCCATCAAGAGATTCAGCTTGGCGACGATACGATCCCAATTCGCTCCAAAGGTCTCTTCCGGCGTGCCGGATTTTTCAGGCGATGATTCGACCTTCTCAGCCAGACGGCCCAACTGTTTAATGCGTTCATCAATTCCTTTTCCGAGCGTCGCCAAAAGCCCCTCTAAAAGGAGCGGCGCGAAGTGTTCACCGACGAAACGACTTCTGACGTGGAGGTACCATTGCCGCAAGGCATACAGGTTACCAATGTAGGTGAAATTATTCCTGAGGATGCGTTTCAGGTTCCGATAACCTTTGGATTTTATAGCAATGCGGGCTGTAGGCAGCCCGTTCTCAATGACCACATGATTCTCTTGAAGCTGATCCTTGCGGCAGATAGTCCCAGCGGCCACCACCGTGCCGAAGGCTAGCCGGCAGGGCCCCACCAGACCGCCCTGCCCTCCCAGGAAGACAGGAGGCTGTTTGAGCATCACGCCTCGGGGCACATCCCCGATCAGCGATGGCGTGGCCTTGTCTTGATACGGTGTGTAGTTGAAATGGATATATGAACTGCCGACCTCGCTGTGATTTTGGCGACTTGTGCCGCCTGCCATCAGACAGTCGCAAAAATTGATCAGGCTACCGAGGGTGACATAGGGAAACAGGATCGTCTGTTTCAAACCCACGGTGTGGGCGATACCGGCCTGTTCCTCCAATATGGTGCCTTGGCGAACGTGGGCACCAAGACCGCAAATGGCACCCTCCAGGAAGACGGCCCCTTGAAAATAACCGCCCTTTAAAGCGACATCCGGGCCAAGATAACAATTCTCGATGGTCGCCGGACCTTCCTGGCCGATCTTGACACCTTTAGATATAAAGGTATCCTGGCCACGGATTCTGGACCCGCTGAAAATAGTCACACTTTGCCCGGCAATCCTGTCGACCGACACCTCATCGCCGATCTCCACACTTTGCGGATTTGGAATCCGAACCCCTTTCTCAATGAGTTGGTCGATTTTGGATGCAGTCTTCATGTGGGCTGAGTGTCGATTTCATCAAGGTTGACTTTAAAGCGCCTTAGAAAAATCCCCTCCCGGCGACAAAAATTCCTGGCGCCCGCATGGGCCGCTGCATGATCTTCATGGTCATCGTTGAATGATATCAAAATACCTTCAAGGCGCTTTGCCGCATGAACGGTCCCGATA
Organism: uncultured Desulfosarcinaceae bacterium; assembly: GCA_964527275.1. Taxonomy (GTDB): domain Bacteria; phylum Desulfobacterota; class Desulfobacteria; order Desulfobacterales; family Desulfosarcinaceae; genus JARRKU01. Next base: position 3,074 of record CAZGPF010000150.1, on the reverse strand, counting down.
TCGTCGAATGCTCCTATAATGGAATATCCTTGAATCTTTTTGCCTTTTTTCAGCGGGTCGTCATCGACGAAACCAATAGGCCTCACCCCCAACTGCTTATTGTTCAGGATCTCTCTCAAGAGCAGCTCCCCTCCCCTACCCGCTCCGTAAATAACCACCTTGGAGCCGGTCAGCGTCCTGCGTTTATGAGTCTCTACAAACAGGCGAAATGAACCTCGCGTCCCCAGTAGCAGACCGGTAGTCAACACCCAGTCGATCAGGAAAATACCCTTTGAAAAGTCATCGAAACGATAGGCAAAAGTCACCGCCGCCACCGCCAGTAGAGTGGCCCCCAGGGATGCGCGCACATAGGCAAACACGTCACTGGTGCTGATGTATATCCAGAAGCCCTTATAGATCCCCAAGGCATAAAAAATCAGCAGTTTACAACCGATGATGGCGGGAAAGGACTTCAGAAAAACAGGAAAATAGCGGCTGAAATCGGCATCGTCGAAGCGCAGCCTATAAGCCATATAGTATGAAAAGGCCACGATGATCATATCGAGCAATATCAGAACGATCTGCTTTTTATAGGTCACATCGGCCACGATGCGCGCGACGCCGTGATCGCGCAACAGCGAAAACTCTTTTTGGGGGTAGACTCTAAGCTGAGACAGGTAGACACCCATCAGAACAATGAACAATATCACCGGGATGATCACGACCGGCGAAGTCAAACTATCGCTGCGGCTGACAAAT
>CAZGPF010000150.1:0-2326 GCA_964527275.1 uncultured Desulfosarcinaceae bacterium | reverse complement strand
GACAAATACGGCGGCCAAACCGGAGATGGCCCCGGCCCCGTACAGCAACAGAACGGCCCGTGTCTCTGAAAAACCGATCAACACCAACCTATGGGAGGTGTGGTCCCGGCCGCCCGTGGATGCCTTGCGTCCGCTGAGCACACGAATGATAGTGACCAGGGAGGTGTCCAGAATGGGCACCATCAGGACAAGGACGGGCACGGCGATAGTTGCCAGGTGGTTTTCGGGGTTGGTTTCAGGGTAATAGAGCGCAAGCACGCCGATACTGAACCCAAGCACCAAGCTGCCGCAGTCGCCCATAAAAATCTTGGCGGGCTTGAAGTTGTAAACCAAAAAACCGGCGCAAGCGCCGGCCAGAATCAAGGCGGCTCCCAGGGCCTCCGGGGCCGCAGGCCAGAATAAAACGGCCAGGCTGACTGCGGCCACCAGTCCCACCCCGCCGCACAGGCCATCCATATTATCGATAAGATTAAACGCATTGGTAATGCCGACGATCCAGAACAGAGTCGCCAAGGTATCTAAAGTAAGGGATTCGAACCAGTGGAGGCGATACCCCAGGAAGGTCACGAATGTTGCGGCAACGATCTGACCGATCAGTTTGGTCTGTGGCTTGATGCCCCTGCTATCGTCGATTACCCCGATGACGAATAGCAAAGCAGCCCCCAGAAGGATAGCCGTCCCCACGGACAAGGAGTGGCTTTCGATGGAGGGGATAGTGACCGTAGTCCTGATCCACGACAAATCAACAAGCAAGACAAGCCCGAAAAAAAGGGCCGCAAAGATGGCAATACCACCCATCTGAGCCGTGGTCTCCTGATGCCATCGATCACTGGCCGGTCTGGCCACCCACCCTTTGCGCAGGGCCACCATTCGAACAAGGGGCGTCAGGATGAGGCACAATCCAAAAGAGAGGCCAAATGAGTATAACAGATGATTGCTCAGCATGGAGGCATTAGGGCCTTAAACGTCGCTGGTCCGCTTTTGCAGGTAGTTGATAACCCGGGTCAAAATATCTTCCAGGGAGGTCTGCGGTTTAAATCCGATAAGATTATGAATCTTATCAAGCCCGGGCACGCGACGCTCCATGTCCTCGAAGTCCTTACCAAAAGCCTGATCATAAGGCACCATTTGAATCTCGGACCGGCTGCCGGTGGCCACTATGATCTTTTTGGCCAACTCGAGAATCGAAACCTCCTCAATGCCACCGACATTAAACACCTCGCCAAAGGCACCCTCATTCACAACAAGTCGCTTCAAGGCCCAAACCACATCCTTGACATCCGTAAATGTGCGCGACTGCTTGCCGTCTCCATAAACGGTGAGCTTTTCGTCATTAAGGGCCTGGGCAACAAGCCGCGGAATTACCATGCCGTAAGCGCCTGTCTGACGCGGCCCCACGGTATTGAACAACCGCACCAGGGTCACTTGAAGTCCGGTAGTGCGAAAATAGGCCAGGGCCATGAATTCGTCCATCAACTTCGCGGCCGCATAGCTCCAGCGGAACTTGCTAGAGGGACCATAGATGATGTTATCGGTCTCGACCAGCGGTGCGTGCAAATGCTTGCCGTAAACCTCGGAAGTGGAAGCAATCAGAACACGCTTCTTGAATTTGTTGCACAACTCGAGCACAATCTCCGTGCCCTTGATATTGGCCGTAATCGACTCCATGGGATGGTCCAGAATATATTGAACCCCCACCGCCGCAGCCATATGGTGAACCAAATCGCAAGTGCCCACAAGCTCCATGAGGATCTCACGATTCAAAATAGTATCGACATGCACAAAGAGGCGCTTCTGATAGCTCGCATCGTCCTTGAGATGGGCGATGTTATCTAAAGAACCGGTCGAAAGGTCATCGATGATGTAGACCTCATCACCATTTTCCAAGTAGGCCTCCGCCAAATGAGATCCGATAAAGCCCGCCCCGCCGGTGATAAGAACACGCATAGCTCAAACTCCATACCAAAAAAAGGCTGAAAATTTCATTATGCACCTGCCTGGAATATTTAAGCTGTTTATTAAACTGGCCTTGATATTACAATCTTAATCTTGCCGTGGCCTTAGCATCAGGCGGTTTGCATAATAACCTGTCGGCATCGATAATGTTGTTAAAATCAAACTTGGTCGGAAACGTCCAAATGAATTTCAGGAAATGTATATCCGAAGGCAAAAAGAAAAAAGGAGATCCCAGCAAAAAAATGACCACTCCACGGCCTAGATCTGGCTGGCGTCAGAAGTGTATGAGAAATCGAAAACGTAACCGGCTCTCTATTCGTACCTGTTCAGGGGGTTGAAGTGCATAAGAGGTGATAAGCTACAGCACTGT
>CAZGPF010000149.1:0-4672 GCA_964527275.1 uncultured Desulfosarcinaceae bacterium | reverse complement strand
TATATGGAAAGGCCTGAAGGGCCGAAGATGAAGTGCTCTGAGTAGTTACAAAAGACAAAACAATCCGCAAGGATATCAATACTATTAAAAATCTAGTTAGCAAGGCTCAAATCGAGACTTGACCCCTCCTTCAGCGGTAGTCGCCGTAGTGTACCCCGTACCTCCGGGCCTTATACGAGAATTTGCGCACGGTAGTTCTCAGCACCCTGGCGGCGGCGGTGATATTGCCGCCGGTATTTTTCAAGGCGTCGATGATCATCTCACGTTCCAGGTTGGCGGTGGCATCTTGCAGGGAGAGTCGGGGCAGAGTGCCCGATTCGGTACCCATCCGCAGGGTGGGGGGCAGGTGGTAGCCGTGGATCACGCCGCCGTCGCAGAGCAGCACGGCGCGTTCGATGCAATTTTCCAACTCGCGCACGTTGCCCGGCCAGTGGTAGGCCATGAGCATATCGATGGCCGGGGTGGAGAAGCGCAGGATCTGCTTGTCGTTCTCACTAGTGTACCTCTCAAGAAAGAAATCGGCCAGCAGCAGGATATCGGTCTTGCGCTCCCTGAGCGGCGGCATGTAGATCGGAAAGACATTCAGGCGGTAGTATAGATCGTCGCGAAAAGAGGTCTCCTTGACGGCATCTTCCAGGTTCTTGTTGGTGGCGGCGATGACACGCACGTCAGTTTTGAGCGTCCTCTGTCCGCCGACGCGCTCGAACTCCTTCTCCTGCAGGACCCGCAGCAGGTTGGTCTGAACCTCCATGCCGATGGAGCCGATCTCGTCCAGAAAAATAGTGCCTTTGTGAGCCAGTTCGAATTTGCCTAGCTTCCGTTTTATGGCGCCTGTAAAGGCGCCTTTTTCATGCCCGAACAACTCGCTTTCTATCAGATTGGTCGGAATGGCCGAGCAGTTGACCTTGACAAAGGGGCCTTTGGCCCGCGGGCTGTTATAGTGCACCGAGTTGGCAACCAGCTCCTTGCCGGTACCACTTTCGCCACGCACCAGCACGGTGGCATTGCTTCCGGCTACCTGGTAGACCATCTGGTAGACCTCGCGCATCTTGTTGCTGTGGCCCACGATATTGGTGATGCTGTACTTGTTTTCCAGCTCCCGGCGCAGGCGCTTGTTTTCATCGCGCAGATGCTCTTTTTCGCGACGGATGGTCTCCAGGTTGATCACGTGCTGGGCGATCATGGTTGCCACCACCGAGAGGATCCGCCGACCCTTGTCGAGGGCGTAACTCTTCTCGTATGTTCGGTCCACGCTCAACGCGCCGATGACCTGTTTGCCCTTCTTGATGGGTACGCAGATAAAGGAGAGTTCATTGAGGCCTTTGTCTGTTCCGCGCGTGGCGGTGCGGTCGAGAAATTGGGGTTCGTCGCTGATCTTGGGGATCATTTGCGCCTTGCCCGACTGGATCACCCGCCCGGTGATGCCCTCGCCCAACTTGTATTTGACCTGCTCGATGGCGCTGGGCGAGAGGCTGTGGGCCACTTCGATGCTGATCTCGTTGCGCAGGGGATTGAGGATGGAGACAATGCCGCAGTCCATCTTCAAGGTGCTGGACAGAATATCGAGGACTTTATATAAGGATAGCCTGAGGTTCAGATGCGCACCGAGAGCTTTGCTGATTTCGTAAAAGAGGGTGATCTCTTCGATGGGCTTCATTGGTGCCTCTACGGTGGGGACGTTCTGGGGGTTAAACTGCAAATTCGGCCGCTTGTGCGCCGGTATAACAAATTTGTAACAAATGGCAAGATCATTTATCCTGCATATCGATATGGATGCCTTTTTCGCCTCCGTCGAGCAGCTGGATGACCCCAGCCTGCGAGGCCGCTGCGTCATCGTCGGCGGGCCGTCCCGGCGCGGCGTGGTCACTGCGGCCAGTTATGAGGCGCGCAAATTCGGCATCCACTCGGCCATGCCCATATTCCAAGCCCGCCAGCGCTGCGGCCAACTGGTCATAGTGCCGCCCCGGCGCAAACGCTATACCCAGCTCTCGCGGCAAATCATGGATACGCTGCGCACCTTCTCACCCCTGGTGGAACCCATCTCCATAGATGAAGCCTTTGTGGATATCACCGGCTGCAGTCGGCTGCACGGCACCCCGCGGCAGACGGTCGGGGCCATCAAGCAGGCCATCGTCTCTGCGACCGGTCTGACATGCAGCGTGGGTCTGGCACCCAACAAATTTCTAGCCAAGATCGCTTCCGATCTGGAAAAGCCCAACGGGTTGACTATTATCCAGCCCGAAGCTGTCTTTGCCTTTATCGACACCCTGCCCATCGGCAAGGTGCCCGGCGTGGGCAAACGGGCGCGCGGTCAGCTCGCAGCCCTGGGGATCAAGACCCTGGGCCAGGTGCGCCAGGTCGATCAGGGGCTACTGGCTGCCAAATTGGGCAAGTTCGGACACCGGTTGATCGAACTGGCCCACGGCCGGGACGACTCGCCCGTCACTACCCAAAGAGAGGCCAAATCGATCAGCAGCGAAACCACCCTTGCCGAAGATACCTGGGACCGCAAGCTGCTGGCCGGCTACCTGCTCGCCCAGTCACAGACGGTGGCCACTGAACTGCGGCGTAAAAATTTCAAGGCCCGCACCATCGTCCTTAAAATTAAAGGTGCCGATTTCAAACTCCACAGCCGCAGACGAACCTTGCCCCAACCCATGCAGTCTGCCGATTGCATCTATCAGGTCGCCACCGACCTGCTAAGGACCTATGCCTTGACCCAGCCGGTGCGTCTGGTGGGGGTGGGGGTAGCGGGCCTGCAACCGGCTGCTATGCCGGAGCAGGCACAGCTCTTTCCCGATGAACAGTATCGGCAAGATCAGCGCTGGGAGAAAGTCGACAAGGCGATGGATGCGGTCACCGAGAGATTCGGTAAACTGGCGGTGGCCCGGGGCACGATTCCCGGCAAGCGGTAGACTTAAGGGGCCGGCAATTACAATTGCTGAAAAAATTGTAACTACTCAGCGTAATGGCAAAAAGCACAAAAAAGCACGAACTGCAACAATTCTATCTCGAACTGTAACTGCTCAGAGTGCTTTAGGTTCGGTCATTCAGGTCTTTTCATAATAGCATCGCTATATGGAAAGGCCTGAAGGGCCGAAGATGAAGTACTCTGAGTAGTTACAAAAAATCTTGACCCCTTTGACGGCTTGGTGTTGAATGACCCTCCTGTGGTTTTAAGATCCAAGTTCATGTCATGACTCTTGGTTGATGGAGCTTTTTGGAAGATAATATGCAATTCGAACCCGTCATCGGCCTGGAAGTTCACGCCCAACTCAAGACTGCCTCCAAGATTTTTTGTGGCTGTTCAACCGCGTTCGGCGCGCCGCCCAACACCCAAACCTGTCCTGTGTGCCTCGGCATGCCCGGCGTGCTGCCCGTGCTCAACAAGAAGGTGGTGGCCTATACCCTGCGCATGGCCCTGGCCACCGACTGCGTCATTCCCGCGCAGAGCCGGTTCGCGCGCAAGAACTTTTTCTATCCCGACCTGCCCAAAGGCTACCAGATCTCCCAATATGAGCTGCCCATTGCCGTGGACGGCCATGTGGAGATCGATATCGACGGCGCCACCAGGCGTATCGGCCTGACCCGCATCCACATGGAGGAGGATACCGGCAAGCTGGTCCACGACGAAAACCGGCCCCTCAGCTATGTTGATCTGAACCGCGCCGGCACCCCGCTGATGGAGATCGTCAGTGAACCCGACCTGCGTTCGGCAAGGGAGGCCGGGGCCTATCTGAAGGTGTTACGAACCATAATCCGCTGGATCGACGTGGGCGACGGCAACATGGAAGAGGGCAGTTTCCGGTGCGACGCCAATGTCTCTATCCGGCCCCAGGGCAGTCAAGCCCTGGGCACGCGTACCGAGGTCAAGAACCTCAACTCCTTTAAGCATGTGGAAAGGGCTATCCAGTACGAGATCGCCCGCCAGACGGAAATTCTGCTGGAGAACGGCGAGGTGGTTCAGGAGACGCGCCTGTGGGACCCGGTCAAGGGTATCACCGACTCCCTGCGCGGCAAAGAAGATGCCCATGACTACCGCTATTTCCCCGATCCCGATCTGCTACCTTTGGATATCGACACACAATGGGTAGATCAGGTACGCGAACAGCTCCCGGAGCTGCCCGCGAAACGTAAAGTCCGCTTCGTCAAGGATTGCAAGCTTACCGACTACGACGCCGGCGTGCTCACCTCCAGCCGCGAACTGGCCGACTATTTCGAGGCCTGCCTCGACGAATTTCACCAGCCCAAGCAGGTTGCCAACTGGATCATGGGACCGTTGCTGGGCCTCCTCAAGACCGGTAATCAAACCATCGACCAGTCACCGGTCTCTGCGGGCGACCTGGCCCAACTGCTCAAACTGATAGCCGAGGAGGTCATCTCGGGCAAGATCGCCAAGACGGTTTTCGAGGAGATGGCCGCCGGCGGCAAGCCGGCCAGGGTGATCGTGGAAGAGCAGGGGCTGGCCCAGGTCTCGGACAGCGACTCCATAGAGCAACGCATAGACAAGATCATCGCCGCCCATCCAGACGAGGTGGCCCGTTTCCAGGAGGGCCATAAAAAATTGATGGGCTTTTTCGTGGGTCAAGTTATGAAGGCCACCCAGGGCAAGGCCAATCCCAAGGTGGTCAACCAGATTCTGCGCGCCAAATTAGATCAGGGATCATGATGG
>CAZGPF010000148.1:0-4673 GCA_964527275.1 uncultured Desulfosarcinaceae bacterium | reverse complement strand
ATTTTCGAGTTATTCATAAGCAGCTTCTCAACCAGCGCTTCCAGTCCGGGAAGGGCAACCCCAGGTCCGATGGCGGAAAGGTTCTGGTTTAAACTCTGGATGGCCCCCGGGATATAGTCGGCAAACCAGGTCTTATCCCTGGTGGTGGTCAAATAGGCATAAGCGCCCAGTATTTGCAGATTTCGTGATAAGGCACAAAAGCGATAGCCCGCACGAAAAGGCTGCGGATCGATGGCATAGCGGCGCTCAAGCTCATTGCATCCATGGGCCAAAAGCCGCTGTTGCAGTGCCGCAGGCAAGGCCGCATAGGGATCGATCAGCAGGGAGGCCAGGTCATATTGCAAGGGGCCCAGCCGCCCGGCCTGAAAATCGACGAAGTAGATCTTACCATTCTGGAGCATGATATTGCGGGATTGGAAGTCCCGGTGCATGAATCCGGTGACGGCAAATTTCTCAATCCCGTCGGCGATAAGGCCGAATTCGGATTCCAGTGCCATGCGAGGCGTTTTCCAGCCCAGGTAATCGCGGATAAAGGCCTGCATGAAATAGTGGCACTCATTATCCAAGATCACGTCGCGATCATAGTGGGCCGACTGGTAGGTCCAGGCCGTGTCGAATCCCGGGCGAGCCTCCATGGCCATGGTGATCCAGGTGTCGATGACCCGGCGATAGCATTGCTCGATTTCACGGCCCTTCATCCGCGCAAGGCCGTCGTGCAGCAGCTGGTCGCCTAAGTCCTCCACAAAGACCAGTCCGCTGCAGCGATCATGCAGATAGATCCGCGGGACCGGAACAGCGCACCGTTCCAGGTGTCTACCGATTGCGATATAGGCATCCACCTCTTGTTGTTCATCGTCGCGGCTGATGCCGTGATCGGCCATGACCATGGTGCGGCCCCCTTTGGCGAAACGATACCAGCGCCGGTCCGAACCGTCCCCGCGCAGTCGCTGCCGGACCATGGAACCTGTGGGTACGGAACCGAAGGCGGCTTGAAAGGCCAGGGGCGCCATATGCTCAATGGCCGCTCGTCGATAGCGTCGGGGAGCGCCGATGTCGTACCAGACATGCCCCTCGGAGATATAGGCCTTGATCTTCTCTCCGGCGGCCAGCATCTGGCTGTATGCGTCGATGATATGCGCGCTACCTTGGCGGGGTAGAAAGTCGAGCACCCGGCTATCGATGATGTGAATGCCGGTGAAGGCCAAGGATCGTTGCGGGCCGGGGTCTGGGGGACGAAAATGGAATCGCGTGATGAATCCGGCGTCATTTACAGCCACGCTATTAAAATCGGTATTGTCGTGCATCACCATGGTGACCGGATGGTCGTGGCGACCATGAAAGCGGTAGACCGCAGCCAGGTCAATGTCCGAGACGATATCCGCGTTTATCACCAGCAGGGGGCCGGTCCGCCAATAATCGGCTACATTGGAGAGGGCGCCGCCTGTGCCCAAAAGCTCAGTTTCGTGCCGTGTCTCTACCTGTATGCCGAAGTCGGCGCGGGCGATAAACTCTTCGACCTGCCGGTGGCAATGGTGCGTGTTGACCATGACACTCTGAAAGCCGGCATCGCGGATCTTCTCGATGGCCAGCTCGAGCACTGGTTTGCGATTCAGTGAAAAGAGCGCCTTGGGCCGCTTGTCCGTATAGGGCCTGAGCCGCGTTCCCAGGCCGGCGGCAAGAAGCATGGCTTTCATGACTGCATCATGCGTAGAAATTTCCTGATTACGGCTTCGTGGGATTCAATGGCAGTACTGTTTTCCGACCCTTTAACTCCGCGGGCGGAGAAGAAATTGATGCCGTTTTGATAGTTGATTCTGGAAAGCGATTCGGTCAATTCGATCTCCTGGTTTTTGAGCATGGTGCTGCCCATCGACTGGATACGTTTGATGCGGTCCTTGGCGCGAGCCTTGTCGCACGGCGTGGTTTTGAAGAAAAGGAGTACGATCCAGTAAGATTCAAAATAGGTTTTCAAAAAACGGGCGAAAAGTTTGAGTTTGCGCAGGCCGGAGGAGGTGATCTGATAAGTGTCGGGTAGGCTTTTATGAGGCATCAGAATGGCATCATCGATGAAGGCTTTGATGTTTTTTCGTACCAGGTACTCCGCAGCTTGATCGACATCGTGGGCAAATTCGTACTTGAAGAACTCTTGCAGGAAGTAGTAGCGGTCGTGAAGGTCGGAGGCGGAAAACTGAAAGGCGTCTTTTTCCAGAATGGCCATGGCGGTAAAGGCTGCCGGAACGAAATAGGCGATACAATTATTTTTGTAGTATTCCAGTTGCAGCCGTTTTCCGACCGGTAGCAGGAACCTGGCGTTCTCCGGGGGAGTGTTCTTTTCGCCCTCCGGCCATTCGATGAGCTTGCGCCGCTGGTAGTTCTCGATGGCCTGGCCGCAGCTCCGGCGATGGTCCATTAACAATGTGTCGGGAAGTTTGACCTTGAAAGCTATGAGCAGGGACAGATAAGTCTCGATGATTTCCAGAAGCTCTTCGGCGTTGAACCGCCTAGCCGGGCAATTGAGCAGGGCTGCGGCGGTCAAGGCATGGGGCGTTACTACGTTGGCCTTGTCGATGGCGTTGATCAGCCGCCAGCCGAGGTTGCGGCAAAGGGCATTCTGAATCTTGGCAGGCATCTGTTTAAGGGGCATCTCGTAATCCGCCAATATGGCGCTGAGTGAGATCGGCTCCTGAAAGTTGATATAGATCTTACCGTAACGCTGTTTTAGAAACTTGCGCGCCTTTAACACCTGGGCCAGGTTCTCGGGTTCTTTCTGCCCGCCTTCGATCTCATGCAGGTAGGCATCTTCTTCAATAATGCGGTCGTAGCCGATGGCGACGGGTACAAAGATCATGTCTTCGCAGGCCCCGTTTTTGAAGGCGTTGAGCAGGATCGAAAGAAAACCGAGTTTGGGCATTGACAATTTGCCGGTACGGCTGCGGCCGCCCTCGATGAACAGCTCGATATTAAAGCCCTCATGCAGCAGTTTATGGATATACTCGGCGAAGACCCGGGAGTAGAGTACGGCACCGCTGAATGAGCGCCGCAGGAAGAAGGCGCCTGCGGCCCTGAAAAGGGGGCCCAGGGGCCAGAAGGAGAGATTCTTGCCGGCGGCCACGTGGGGGCAGGGCATCTTGTGCTCGAACAGGATGTACGCCAGAATCAGATAATCGATATGGCTCTTATGGCAGGGAACCAGGATCAGCGGACCCTTTTGGGACATGGCTTTAACACGTTGCAGCCCGGCAGTGTCCACCACGGTACCGTCATACATGGTCTTGAAGAGCCAACCCACGAATCCGGAAATGTAAGTGATGAAAAAATGGCTATACCTGGCCGCGATCTCATCCAGGAAACCATCCGCCTTTTTGCGGATTGCATGGATCGGTACATCCCGTGATTTTGCATGCCGGGACATGAATTTTCCCAGGCGCTCACACGTGAGGATGCTCTCTTTGATCTCTTCATGAGATTTGATCACCGGTCCGGTGATGCTCTGGCGATGCCGGTTGTGTTGCACCAGCAGCAGGCGCCGTAGTTTTAAAGCCTGGTATTCGAGACTGGAGCCGGTATGGTCTGGATGGGCGATGAATTGTTTCAGATCCAATGGTTGAGAGATTTCGGCAAAGACTTTACCTGTTTGCTTGAACAGGGTCAGCAGTATGCGGATCAATCGCGGCCGCTGCCCGGTTCCCATGAAAAGATCTCTCAGTCGCGGTATTCTGGGCCGGGGGTTCGTGCCGATAAACATCAGGTGGGGAACAAGATATATGGGGCGTTGAGTGGTCTGCTGCAATTCGATCAGAAACCCCAAGGGGTCTTGCCGGGCCTTGATAAAACGGCGGTAGAATCCGTGCTTCTCAACCAAAGGTATTACCGCACATTTACCAGCCAGCAGTTGCTGGCGCCAGTAGCCGTCGACATAGGGGTCCAGCCGGCGCTGATGAGAAAAGAGCCAGTCCAGGTTGGCTAGCATGGCGCGCAGGTTCCGGGATAGAGGCTGCAAGAGCCAAGGCCTGAATCCAAAGCCCAACTCTGGAATCGGCAACTTCTCCCGCCGGTAACGCGAATGGTAGAACAGGTACTCGAAATAGCTTTTAAATTTAAGCGAATATATTAAAATCGCATCCGGGGGGAGCCGACGCAGAACCTCAAGTTGATCACGGTGCAGGTTGACGCCGTTGAAAAAACGCTCCAGCAGCCAGGGAATCAGGCCCACCCGGGAGGGCAGGTAAAACAGGTAGTGGTCGTGGGTGCCCTTGAGTAGCCGTTGAATCCACAAACGCCACCTTGCGGCCTGGTTTCCATGTTTGCCTTTATCCAGTTTCGCCATGCTTGTTTCCCGTCTGCTCAATGCCATTGAGCCGGATGGAGAGTAGAAGTCTGAATCTACCAGACCCGCAGGATATTTGCAATCGGACCGCTTGGCACCCAACGGGAAAATTAACTTGCGTTGCCTGGTCGGCTATGGTAATTTTTCGGTCTGTTTTCAAGGATGACCTATTTGGTCTATCCGGGCGGGAACTTTCGAACAAAAAGTGTACGGCGGAAATGGTCTGTACATGTTCGAAACGGCTAAGGCCTGACGATATAAGGTTATGCATTGTGACCATATTGAATTTAAGATGTAACTACTCAGAGCACTTCATCTTCGGCCCTTCAGGCCTTTCCATATAGCG
>CAZGPF010000147.1:0-4689 GCA_964527275.1 uncultured Desulfosarcinaceae bacterium | reverse complement strand
GTGCGGGTCAACGCCAGGAGGGCCTCATAGGGCCTGGGATGGCCTTCGCGGCGCAAGATGGTTTGCAGGGCTTCGGCAACAACCGCCCAGTTTTGTTCCAGGTCGGCATCGATGGCCTCCACATTGAGCAGTAGTTTGCCAAGCCCCTTGAGCAGGGAGTGGTAGGCGATCACGGTATGGGCCAATGGAACACCGAGGTTGCGGGTCACGGTGGAATCGGTGAGATCACGCTGAAGCCGCGAGATGGGCAGTTTTTGCGACATGTGGCCGAACATGGCGTTGGCCACGCCCAGGTTGCCTTCGGCGTTTTCGAAATCTATAGGATTGACCTTGTGGGGCATGGCCGATGAGCCGATCTCACCGTCTTTGATCCGCTGTTTGAAATAGTCCATCGATATATAGGCCCATATATCGCGGCACAAATCGATGAGAATGGTGTTGGTGCGTCTGAACGCATCGCAGAAGGCCGCCAGATGGTCGTAGGGTTCGATCTGGGTGGTCACGCGGGAGCGGCAGAGACCCAGAGATTTATCGACCAGCCGGTTGCCGAAGGCCGGCCAGTCGATGTCGGGATAGCCTGCCTGGTGGGCATTGAAATTTCCGGTGGCCCCGCCGAACTTGGCGGCGAACGGGATGGCCCGCTGCAAATCGTACTGCCGATTGAGGCGTTCCACGAAAACATAGAGCTCCTTGCCCAAACATGTCGGGGAGGCTGGCTGGCCGTGCGTGCGCGCCAGCATAGGCACGGCCTTCCACTCCTGAGCCTTGGCGTCCAGACCGGCAACCACCTGCCGAAAGAGCGGTTGCACAATATTTTCCCAAGCCTCCTTGAGCGCCAGGGGCATGGCGGTGTTGTTGATGTCCTGGGATGTGAGGCCGAAATGGATGAACTCCTTGTACGCGCCCAGATCGAGCCGCTCGAACTTCTCTTTGAGGAGATACTCCACGGCTTTAACATCGTGGTTGGTGACCTTTTCGATCTCCTTGACCCTGCGGGCATCATCGAGGGTGAAATTGCGATAGATGTCTCGCAGGGCGTCGAACTTGCCATGCTGGAAGCCTTCAAGCTGCGGCAGAGGCAGACGGCATAGGGCGATAAAATACTCTACCTCCACCCGGGTACGATACCTGATAAGCGCGCCCTCGCTGAAATAGTCCGCCAGCGGTGCCGCCGCTTGACGATAACGCCCATCCACCGGTGAAATCGCTTCCAAAGCACTGAAGGTCATTAGGCCGCCTTTCCTGGGGAGTTGACGCCGACCGATATTTTCAACCTGCCGGCGCCGATTCTAAAAGCCCCTATAGCGCTAAATTCTCCAATTGACAAGTTCCTCACGGGCGGTCAATATTGGTTTGATATTAGGCAAGTGTCTCGGCTTTTCCGTCCAGCTTGTTCAAGGTTGTAAACCATGGGGCATATATTCGACTTCCAGGAAGCGCGCGCTTATGAACGATCTATTGCAGAACCGCGCAATCGTTGCCTCATGGAGATGGAGAGACAATTGATGCTCAACCTGTTGAAGCCGGTGAGCGGCGAGACCGTGCTCGACATTGGCTGCGGCACGGGCGCCAGCATCGAGCCGCTGATCGAAAGCGGCCTCAATGTCACCGGGATCGACCCGTCTCAGTATATGCTGGACATTGCCACGGTGAGACTGGGACGGCGGCTGGAGCTCTATCGGGGTTTTGCCGAGGACCTGCCCTTCGACGACAACTCCTTTAACCACGCCTGCTTCTTCACCTCCCTTGAGTTTGTGGACGATCCGACCAAGGCGATGGCCGAGGCCTGTCGAGTCGCCAAGGACAAGGTCTTCATCGGGTTCTTGAACCGCTATGCCATCAAGGGGATTGAACGACGCCTGCGGGGGGTCTTCACCACCACCATATTCAACCGCGCGCGTTTCTTCTCCATCTGGGAACTAAAAGCCCTCGTGCGCTGCATGGCCGGGCCGGTGCCGGTCTCCTGGCGCACGCTGGCTCAACTGCCCAACCCTTCGGCAAGGATGCTGCAGGTATTTGCCCAGTCCCAACTGGTCCAGCGCAGCCCGTTCGGCGCCTTTGCCGGCCTGGTGGTAACCCTGGTACCGCGCTTTCGCACGCGCCCGCTAGCCATCCGTTATCGCCCCAAGAGGAGCACCGCTGTAAGCACTTGAAACGATCTTGCAAGCAGACGCAATCACGCCTGGCCGAAAAGTCGCCGTGAACCATGAACTCTTAACTTCGTGCCATGAACTCAAAACGAGATAGTACAATGCAGGCTTACCTGTACAGCACCCACAAGGCGGATGTAGTGCGCTGTGACTTATGCGCCCATGGCTGCCTGATCAAAGCAGGGCGTCGCGGTATCTGTGGTGTGCGTCGCAACCGGGACGGAATACTCCATAGCGAGGTCTATGGACGGCTTGTGTCCCGCAGTGTCGATCCCATCGAGAAAAAACCTCTGTATCATTTTCTGCCGGGCAGCCGCTCCTACTCAATTGCCACCGTGGGGTGTAATTTCAGATGCCGGTTCTGCCAGAATGCAAGCATTGCCCAACCGCCCCCTGACTGGCCGGGCCGAATCCCGGGACCCGCCCGCACGCCCGAAGAGGTCGTGGCCGATGCCGCACGTTGCAAGTGCCGCAGCATTGCCTATACCTACACGGAACCCACCGTCTTTTTCGAATTCGCCAGCGACACGGCCCGCCTCGCCCACGGCAAGGGTATTAAAAATGTGTTCGTGACCAATGGATACATGAGCGCGGCGGCGCTGGACATGGTGGCACCATATCTTGACGCCGCCAACGTCGATTTGAAGGCTTTCAGCGACGACTTTTACAAAACCTTGTGCGGCGCGCGCCTTGCGCCGGTAAAAGCGACCTTGCGGCGGATGAAGCAGCTGGGGATCCATTTGGAGGTGACCACACTGTTGATTCCCGGGCTCAACGACGACCCCGAAGAGCTGGGCCGCCTGGCTCAATTTATCGCCGCCGAGCTGGGTGTGGAAACACCGTGGCATGTCAGTCGCTTCCATCCGACTCATCGTCTCACCGACCGCCCCCCCACGCCGTTCAAAACCTTGCGGGTGGCCAGCAATATAGGCCTCTCCGCAGGCTTACGGTACGTATATATCGGCAACGCGGCGGAGCAGGCGGGTAGAAAGACCTTCTGCTATCAGTGCGGGCGCACAGTGGTTGACCGCAGGGCATTTACCATCGAACGCTACCTGCTGAAAGATGGAGGCTGTCCCTATTGTCGGGCCCCCATCGACGGCGTCGGCCTCTAGAATTTATGTTGAACACTCCAAATGCAGCTCGGGATCACACACGGTTGGGCGCCGGAACGAACGACAATCCACTAGTCAGCGTCATAGTACCCACCTACAACCGGGCATGGATACTTGCAGAGGCCGTGGATTCGGTTCTCAACCAGGAGTATACCGATTTCGAATTGATCGTGGTGGACGACGGATCAACGGATGAGACACCGCAGTTATTGGCGGCTTACGGCGATGACCTGACGGTGATCCGCCAGCCCAATCGAGGCGTCAGCGCAGCGCGCAACGCCGGTATTCGGGCCGCCGCCGGAGAACTCATCGCCTTTCTCGACTCCGATGACCACTGGCACGGCGAGAAGTTGAGCCGACAGGTAGACTACTTCTCCCGCCATCCTGATATGTCGATCTGCCAGACCGAAGAGATCTGGATGCGTCAAGGTGCGCGGGTCAATCCCAGGCGCAAGCACCGCAAGCGCGCCGGCATGATCTTTCAACACTGCCTGCCCCTGTGCCTGATCAGCCCCTCGGCGGTCATGATGCGCCGCCCTCTTTTCGACCGTATCGGACTTTTCGACGAGACCCTGCCGGCCTGCGAGGATTACGATCTCTGGCTGCGGATTGCCTGTGAATATCCGGTGGGCCTGATCGATCAGCCATTGATTGTCAAACGGGGAGGGCATAGGGACCAACTGTCACGCATGGCCCGACTCGATAAGTACCGCATCGCCGCCCTCGCCAAGATCCTTGACACCGGCCGACTCAACGATGAGGATCGGCGCGCCGCCGTGCGCGTACTACGCAAAAAGTGTAAAATATACAGCCAGGGCTGCGAAAAAAGGAGACGTCAGCAAGAAGCGGCCCATTATCGGTCCCTCGCCGAACGGTTTAGCAGTAGTCGTTATGCAACCATGGAACGCAATGTTAGTGTAACATCGTTTCTGTAATTTCAGTTTAGCACTGAATACCTAAATTCCCAACATATTGTAACGAGGCGGGAGTGCAATCGAAAATATGAACCTCTGATGAAGGTCGATGGATGACTATCGCCACCGTTGAATGCAATCGTTTGCAGGACAATGATGACGCTGAATTCCACCACGCAGAACGCGTAGGACAGAAAGCGTTGATACAATCAAGGGGCTCCACGAAAGGCAATTGCTGACTCACATGAAATTGACTGCTGTCAAAATAATCTTACCCATGAATTTCAATATCAAAAAACTAAAGGACGGACATAAAAAAATTATGGTTCAAATACAAAATCCCTGACCTTCCACGCCATCTTGCTTACTACTGGCTCGCATATAAGATATGTTTGTATAATTTGTCCACAACGTCCCCTATGTCTCCCAGCCATGGCATGGCCTTTGATAGATTACCGTACCGTGTTTGAAGCAGTAAGTGGTAATGATTCCCCATTAACACGTAGGCGT
>CAZGPF010000146.1:0-4699 GCA_964527275.1 uncultured Desulfosarcinaceae bacterium | reverse complement strand
TCGCTATATGGAAAGGCCTGAAGGGCCGAAGATGAAGTACTCTGAGTAGTTACGAGGATTATTGCAAGATGATTGTTGTATTGGGAGAAATTTTGACTGATCGCTTCGTTGATTATGAGCGCATAGGCGGGGCTCCTTTCAATTTTGCTTTTCATCTCAAGCAGATGGGGTGGCCGGTGCGTTTTATCACGCGCGTCGGTGATGATGCCCGGGGTCGCGGTATCAGTCGTATGCTCGTGAAAAACGGTTTTGTTGCCACGGATATTCAGATCGATCCTCACCATCGGACCGGCCTGGTGGATGTCTCCCTGGACCGTGATGGTATCCCGCAGTTCGATATCCGCGAAGACGCGGCCTACGATCATATAGATCTGCCGCCGATGGCGGTCGAGGACAAGGCAGGCATCGAATTGTTCTATTTTGGCAGCCTGATCCAGAGGACGGCCAACGGTCGGAAACAGGTCTGCCGTCTGCTGGATGACAAGCCGGCTGGCGCCAAGTGCTTTTGCGATATCAATCTGCGTTTGCCGCATGTTCATGAGGAGGCCATACATGCCTGCCTGCGGCTGGCCGATATTTTAAAATTGAATGCCGACGAGCTGAAAGCGGTCGGGTCGAGGCGCGGCGGACCACTGACCGCAGAGCAGGCCGTGGCCTGGCTGATGCGCAATTACGGCATCGACACGGTGGCCCTAACCCTGGGTTCCCAGGGCAGTCGGGTGTTTACTGGACAGGAAGATTTCACTGCGCCGCCGGCGGCCGTGGCCGGCATCGTCGATACTGTGGGTGCCGGCGATGCTTATGCCGCCGTGCTGGCCGCGGGTATTTTGCGTTCCTGGCCCATGCACCGCACACTGGCCCTGGCCACGCGCTTTGCCGCCGATATTTGCGCCTTGCCCGGCGCCGTTCCAGAAGAGAGTGACATCTACGCCCCGCTGCGCGCTAAAAACTAAAGGAGCTTGCATGTCAGATAACCGATTGTACATTCAGATGTTCAGCCTCCACGGTCTTGTGCGGGCGGAGAATCTGGAACTTGGACGCGATGCCGATACCGGCGGCCAGATCAACTACGTGATCGAACTGATCCGCCAATTGAGCGCCACCGAGGGTGTGGGCCGCGTGGACCTGTTTACTCGCCTTGTGAAAGACAAGAAGGTCTCTTCGGACTATGCCCGGCCCGTGGAGAGGGTCAGCGACAGGCTGCGTATCATCCGCATTCAATGCGGGGGCCGCAAGTATATGCGCAAAGAACTCCTCTGGCCCCACCTGGCCGAATTCACGGACAAGACGATCAAATTCATCAAGCGCGAAGGCCGGATTCCAGACCTCGTCCACGGTCACTACCCGGACGCCGGCTATGTGGCCATGCAGTTGTCGAGCATCTTCGGACTGCCGTTTGTCTACACCGGGCACTCGCTGGGACGCTCAAAGTTGAACAAACTGATCAACGACGGCATGCGCTACAAGGAGATCGACAAAAAGTTTAAAATCGAGCGCCGCATTGAGACCGAAGAGGAGATCCTGACCAGCGCCGACCTGGTGATTACCAGCACACACCATGAGATCGACGAACAGTACGGGTTGTACAGCAACAAGTCGGTGCCGCAGTATAAGGTCATGCCTCCGGGGATCGACGTGACCAAATTCTACCCTTTCTATCACGATTTTTTGGAGGGGTCGGTAAAAACTGAAGATGCCAAATATGCCCAGGCTTCCATGCTAAAGAGTCTCAACCGCTTTTTTTTACAGCCCGACAAGCCCATGATCCTGGCCCTTTGCCGGCCCGACAAGCGCAAAAACATTACCGGCCTGATTCGCGCCTATGGCGAGGACCTAGAGCTGCGGGCCATGGCCAACCTGGCGATCTTCGCCGGCCTGCGCAAAGATATCGACACCATGGAAGAGAATGAGCGCGAGGTGCTCACGCGCATGTTGCTGATGATGGACAAGTATGATCTCTACGGCAAGATGGCCATCCCCAAAAGGCACGATTTCGAATTCGAGGTGCCCGCCCTCTACCGCATCGCCGCTGAAAAAAGAGGGGTTTTCATCAATCCGGCGCTCACGGAGCCTTTCGGCCTGACCCTGCTGGAGGCCTCCGGCACCGGCCTGCCCATCGTGGCCACCAATGACGGCGGCCCCAACGATATCGTGCTCAACTGCGACAACGGCATCCTGGTAGACCCCACGCAACCTAAGAGCATATCCGGGGCCATCCGCAAGATCATCACCGACAACGGGTTGTGGGAAACCTATTCCAAAAACGGTATCATGAACGTGCGCAAGCACTATACGTGGAAGAGCCATGCGCAAGTTTACACCCGGAAGGTAAAAAAAATCGTGGCCGCCAACCATATGCCGGACATGGACACGGCCAAACCCATAGACGCCATCGGGTTACGGCTGCTACAGCTCAACTATTTTCTGATCACCGATATCGACAACACCTTGATCGGCGAGGACAACAGCCAGCTGCCGGAACTGCTTGCATGGATCAGAGAGCATGGCAAGTGCATGGGATTCGGGGTGGCCACCGGCCGTCACATCGATTCGGCCCGCGATATCCTGGCGCGGCACGATATCCCCCAGCCGGATATCATCATCTCTTCGGTGGGCACTGCAATCTACTATGGAACGGATCAACGTGCCGGCCAGGGATGGCTGACGCACATCGACTCCAAATGGCAACCCGACAAGATCAGATCCCTGCTCAAGGATATAGCCTACCTGCGATTGCAGGAAGAGGAGTACCAGGGTCGTTTTAAGGTCAGCTACTACATGCGCACGGGCAAAGGCCGGCTGCCTGAGATTCACCACATCCTGTCGGCCAACAAGTGCCGCTACAACCTGATCTACTCTCACGACAAATACCTGGATATCCTGCCGTTCCGAGCCTCCAAAGGGAAGGCCGTCCGCTACCTAAGCTACAAGTGGGAAATCCCTTTAAAGAACTTCCTGGTGTGCGGCGATTCGGGCAACGACGAGGAGATGCTGCGCGGTGAGCCGTGTGCTGCGGTGGTGGGCAACTACAGCCACGAAGCAACGGCGCTCAAGGGCAGCCGTAATGTCTATTTTACAAAAGCATATTGTGCCGGCGGAATTATGGAGGCCCTGCGCCACTATCGCTTTGCCGACAGCAGCAAAGGAGTCGGAATATGTCCATCCAGAACACAGTCAATCTGATCACCTACCCCGACAGCCTGGGTAGCAACCTGCTCGAACTGCATTATGTCCTGCGGCGTTATCTCTCCCGTGCGGTGGGCGGCGTGCACCTGCTGCCTTTCTACCCCTCATCGGCCGACCGCGGATTCTCTCCCCTGACCTACGACGATGTAGACCCGGCCTTTGGCACCTGGGAAGATATCGAGCTGATCGGCAGGGATTTCGACCTGACCTTCGATTTCATGGTCAACCATATTTCGCGCCAGTCGGTCTATTTTCAGGACTACATAAAAAAAGGACCGGCCTCCGAGTATGCGGACATGTTTCTCTCTTTTAACAAGTTGAGCCCCACTGGCGAGATCGACGAAGAGGTATTGGCAAAGGTGTATACCCGCAAGCCGCGTCCGCCGTACACCATTATCGAGCGCCCCGACGGCTCACGGGAGAAGGTCTGGTGCACCTTCGACTACGAACAGATCGACCTCGATCTTGATGCGCCCATAACCAGGGAGATCCTGCGTAAATATCTCATCCGCCTGGCCAGGACCAATGCCAAGATGATCCGCATGGATGCCATCGCCTATACGACTCATAAACTGGGTACCAGCTGTTTCTTTCTGGAACCGCAAATCTGGCAAATCCTGGACTGGCTCAAGGAGTACCTCGCCCCTTTCGACACCATCATGCTGCCGGAAGTTCACAAGCACTACAACTACCATAAGAAAATTGTGGCCAAGGGCCATTGGACCTACGACTTTGCCCTGCCCATGCTGGTGCTGCACACTCTCTACCACCATACCAGCGAACGGTTGAAATACTGGTTGCGCATATGCCCCCGCCATCAGCTCACCACCCTCGACACCCATGACGGCATGGGGGTGGTGGACGTCGAGGAACTGCTGACACCCGAAGAGATCAAGATGACCCTTGACGAACTGGACCGCAAAGGCTCCAACACCCGCAAGATCTATTCGGGTCCCGAATACCAGAATCTGGACATCTACCAGGTTAACTGCACCTACTTCTCGGCCCTGGAGTGCAATCACGACGCCTACCTGGCCGCCCGCGTCATCCAATTCTTTGCCCCGGGTATCCCCCAAGTCTATTATAATGGCATGCTGGCCGGGAAGAACGATATCGAACTCGTGGAGCGCACCAAGAACGGCCGAGATATCAACCGCCACAACTACACCCTTGACGAGATCGCCGTAAAGATTGAAAAGCCGGTGGTGCGGCGTCTGCTCAAACTCATGGAGTTCCGCAACACCTACCAGGCCTTCGATGGCCAGTTCGTAATCAACGAGACACCTGACGACCAACTAAGCCTTACCTGGACCCATGCGCCCTATCACGCCACGGCCCATATCGACCTTGCGACCTACAACTCCTCGATAACCTATTACGACGACAACAAGAGCCGCAGCGTGACATTCGAGGTGTAGATAGTTTCCAGCTAGCCGATCAGGCCGCCTGAAACATTGATTTGAAGGTAACTACTCAGAGCACTTCATCTTCGGCCCTTCAGGCCTTTCCATAT
>CAZGPF010000145.1:0-4727 GCA_964527275.1 uncultured Desulfosarcinaceae bacterium | reverse complement strand
CCCGAAGACTGCGCCTTTTGCGCCCAGTCGGTTCATCACCAGACCGGCGCGGAGGTCTATGACCTGCTCAGCGCCGGCAAGCTGGAAGAGAGAGGGCGGCAGATGGCCGCCGCCGGTGCCACCAACTATTCGGTGGTCACCAGCGGGGCCTCCTTGAGCGTCGCTGAACTCGATGTCGTCTGCGAGGTGGCGCGTCGGCTGAAGGCCACGACCGACCTGACCCTGTGTGCCTCGGTCGGACTGCTCGACCGGGATGCGGCCAGGCGTCTCAAGGATGCGGGGATCAGCCGTTATCACCATAACCTCGAGACGGCCCGTTCCCACTTCGAGACCATATGCTCCACTCACGATTATGATGATGATATCAGGAGCGTGAGGATGGCCAAGGCCGCCGGGATGAAGGTCTGCTGCGGCGGTATTTTCGGCATGGGCGAGTCCTGGGCGCAGCGGGTGGAGCTGGCCTTTACCCTCAAGGAGCTGGATGTCGATTCGGTGCCTCTCAATTTTCTCAATCCTATACCGGGCACCCCGCTGGCGAAGAGGCCCCTGCTGTCGCCCATGGAGGCACTCAAGGTCATCGCCCTTTTCCGTTTCATCCACCCTGAAAAGGATATCACCATCTGCGGCGGTCGGGAGGCCACGCTCAACGATTTTCAGTCGTGGATCTTTGCGGCCGGGGCCAACGGGCTGATGGTGGGAAACTATCTGACCACCAAGGGACGAAGTCTCGACATGGATATGCAGATGATCGCGGCGCTGCCCGCCGAGGGGAGGAGTGGGGGAGGGTGCAACAGATGACGCCAAGCGGGGAAAATTGTCGCGGCCATTTCTACTTTGATCCGCATGATCCCATATACGAGGAGCATTTTCCGGGCGCGGCGGTGGTCCCTGGAAGCTTGATTATCGATGCTTTCATACAGGCGGCCGCTGGCCGTCGCAATGCGTGCCCAACGTTCACTATCCGAATCGACAATTTTCGTTTTAAACGCTTCATTACACCCGGCAAATATGCGTTTAGTATTCAAAGCCGGCCGGATGGACGCCTGGCGTGTACCTTGTTTGACGGCGCGTCAGCGGCGGTAAGCGGGACTTTATGAGTATGCGATTTTCATACCCGTGCAGGGGGTTAAAGTGCATAAGATAAGAGGTGACAAGCTACAGCACCGTAAGCGTTTGCAGGGTGCCGGATATGCAGGGCGTCCGGGCCTGCTGATGTACTCTGGTACCTCAAAGGCCCGGCAACGCAGCACATTCGGTGCCCTGTGAACGCTTACCGATTTTCAGGCTCTCGCGCCCTGATAGTGGGCGGTAGTTGTGAGCTGGGGTTGTCCCTGGCCGCGATGCTGACAAGCCATGGGATTACGCCCTTGGCGACCTATCGCGGCCAGGTTGGCCGGCAACGCATCGAGAACTCTCTTGCGGGGTTGGGACGACCTTTTGAAAGCCTGCGCCTCGATCTTGCCGCTGATCAACCTTTTGCCGGCCTTGATTGTATCCTGGAAGGCGGTGTCGATTATCTCATCGATTTTGCTCAAGAAGAGCTGGAAGGGTTGGTGGCCGCGGCCGATCCCGGTGCCGTGCATCGTTTTCTTGAGACCAGTATCAGCGCCAGGTACGATCTGGTTTTCCGGGTGGTACGCAAGATGGTTGCCGCCCGCAGCGGGCGCCTGGTGTACATCTCTTCGACGGCCAGCCAACGTCCCAATGCGGGGCAGGGGTTTTATGCGGCCGCCAAGCAGGCTTCCGAGGCGCTCTATCGCAGTGTGGGCCTGGAACTGGCCGGCCGCGGTATTACCGCCGTGACCCTGCGGCCCGGGTATGTGAATGGTGGCCGGGGGCGCAAGTTTTTACATGCCGGGGGGCAGGCCTTGGTCCAGAAGATTCCCCTGGGCCGGGCATTGGAGGTCAAGGAGGTGGCGCAGACCATCTTGTTTCTGCTCTCCGATGGCGCGGTGGGTATCAACGCCACTGCGGTGACGATGGACGGGGGGCTTACGGCGGGTAAATAATCGGAGTGCTGGCTGCGATGATGAATCAGATCATAGGCCTACTAGCGGATTTGCTGGACTTGGAAAAGAGGGCCATCAGGCCGGAGAGTTACCTGGTGCGCGACCTGGGGATGGAGTCGATAGATTTTCTGGAGTTGGCGGTCTCACTCAACGAGCAGTTTAAAATCCCCGTGGAAGACGACACCCTCTTGCTGCGCAATCTGAGATTGCACCTGGCGGCCGCCGATGAGGCCGGGGCGGCCCCTTTGCAATATCTTGCGGAGCGCTATCTTTTCCTGCCACGAGAGCGTCTCGAAGAAATTCTTGACGATCTGGAAGGCGGGCCGGTGATTCAGACGCGCGATCTGGAAAGCTACGTGCAATGGCAATTGACACAGTAGAGGCAGGCTGGAACACTTTTGCCGCGCAGGCGGTGAGAGAGCTGATTTTCCGGCGGCGTAGTATTCGCAAATACAAGCCTCAGCCCCTGCCCGAGGAGTGGATCAGGTGCCTGCTGCGTTGCGCTCACCAGGCGCCATCACCTTCTAATCGTCAGCCGGTGCGCTATGTGCGTATCGAATCGAGCCGGTGCCGCGACCTGCTCCAACAAGCCCTGGCCGATGGGCACAAGGCCTTGCTGGAACACCATAGCTCGGTCGGGGGCACAGCTCATTTGAGGAATCGGATCAACGTCTATCGGCGCTATGCCGATATCATGTTTTCCGCGCCCCACCTGCTGGCGGTGGGCGTTGATACGCAAAGCGCGGGATTAGCCGACCACCTGGCCGCAGGCGGCCTGAAGGTCCAAGGCAGATACCCGTGTGCCGACATGCAGATCACCGTCGGCCTGGCCCTGCAAGGGCTGATGCTAAAAGCCCAGGCCATGGGTGTGGGCAGCTGCATATTGACGACACCCCTGGTTTTCATCGACGATGCGGCCCAGCTTCTCGGCCTGCATAAGATGAGAATCAATTGCTTCCTCACCTTGGGATTACCGGATGAAACGCCTCCTGCTCCTCAACGCATGCCCCTCAATGATGCCATACGGGTGATCTGAAATGGGGCGGCGGGTGGTGATAACAGCCATGGGCGTGATCTCCAGCCTGGGGTCTACATCCCACGCCATCCGGCGCGGCCTGCAATCGGAGCGCGTGGCGTTTCAATATGCCCAGTGCGAGCCCTCTTGCGTGGTGGCTCCCGTGGCTGGTTTCGATGTTCGCCAGTATACTGGGCGTCACAAGAGTCTGCGCTATCTGCATCGCGGGGCGTCCATGGCGGCGGCGGCGGCGGCGGTTGCCGTGCGTAACGCCGGTTTAGGCGACGATGCCAGAGAGGCGGCGGGTATCTTCGTGGGCGCGGGACCCAATCTCGACATAGGGGGCCAGGGCCCTGCAATCGAGGCCGGCCGCATCCAGGAGAGCCACCTCTCCGCCCTCTGGATTTTAAAATTTCTGCCCAACACGGCTGCCTCCGTGATTGCCCGCATGAACGGGCTGCACGGCGACAATCTTACAGTGGCCAATGCCTGCGCGGCCTCTTTGCAGGCCGTGGGAGAAGCCTTTCGCAAGGTCCGGCATGGCGGCCTCGATGTGGCCCTGGCCGGGGGGGGCGATTCGCGTTTGAGCGCCGGGGCGCTGCTCGCCTATCACAAGGCCCGGGCCCTCTATGCGGGAGACGGTGTGCCCCACACGGCCAGCCGTCCGTTCGACCAGGCCCGCAAAGGTTTCGTGCCCGGCGAAGGAGGCGCTTTTTTTGTTTTGGAATCGGCCGGTCATGCCGCCGCCCGAGGGGCGAGGGTGCTGGCCGAGGTGTGCGGCTATGGTGCCACCATGGATGGTTATGCCATGACTGCGCCACGGCCCGACGGGCGCTGGGCGGAACGCGCCGTGCGCGATGCCCTGGAGGATGCGCGGCTGACACCTCGGCAAGTGGGGTTGATCGCGGCCCACGGCACGAGTACGCCGTTGAATGATGGTGTCGAAGCGCGACTGATCGATAGGATCTTCGGTGTTCAGCGGCCCCTGGTGGCGGCCATCAAATCGTGGATCGGACATCTTGCCGCCGCCTGCGGCGCGGTCGAACTGGCCGTCTGTCTGACTGCTTTCGAAAGCGGCGTCTGGCCTGTGGTCCGCAACCTGGAAACTCCCTGCAGCCCGCAGTTGAATTACTTGAGATCGCCGGATGCAAAGCCTTCGGGCGCTCTTTTGATGCAGAATTTCGGCTTCGGCGGGCAGAACGCCGCCTTGGTGGTGAAGCCATGGCAACCATAGAAATCCGCGCCCGGCTGAAACACTTTCGTTTGATCGAGGGCCTTGATCAGGTGGGGGCCGAAAGCATTGCCGGGTTTGCCTGTTTCGAGCATGCCCCGCCGTTTGCCGGCCTGGAGGCCTTGGCGCAATTGGCTGCTCTGCATGCGCGCTACCTTCTCGATTTCAGACGCCACGCTTTCCTGCTCAAAGTCGTTGACTTCAGGGGCCTGCCGGGCCGTGTGCTGGAGGGTAGATTTTTAGTGCGGGCGCGCCTGGCCAGCCATAGCCGCGATGCCTTTCGCTATCTGGTGGCGGCGGAAGCGACAGCCAAAGAGCGCCTGGCCGGTGAGCTGCTCATAGGGGTGCGTGATTACGATGCACGCTTTGAGGAAAAAATTTTGTATGCGCACTTTCGCAAGCTGTTCGCTGATTTGTGCAAAGTTTCCCCTGCCGCAGGAAAAGGGGGTCAGGAGACCGCCTGCAGATGATT
>CAZGPF010000144.1:0-4739 GCA_964527275.1 uncultured Desulfosarcinaceae bacterium | reverse complement strand
CGCTATATGGAAAGGCCTGAAGGGCCGAAGATGAAGTGCTCTGAGTAGTTACTCATATTCTTTAATCCCCTGCTATACTGCCTGGAATTTTTTCAGGATCAGCGTGGCGTTGGTGCCGCCGAACCCGAAGGAGTTGCTCATGGCATACTCCACATCGGCCTTGCGGGCGACATTTGGTACGTAGTCCAGATCGAGCTCGTCGCCGGGTTCGTCAAGGTTGATGGTGGGAGGAATGATGCCATCTTTTATTGTCAGGGCCGTAAACACCGTCTCCACGCCGCCGGAGCCCCCCAACAGGTGGCCGGTCATCGATTTGGTGGAGCTTATGGCCACCTTCGTGGCCGCCTGGCCAAAGGTGGCTTTGATAGCCCGGGTCTCGTACAGGTCGTTCAAAGGTGTCGATGTGCCGTGGGCGTTGATATAGTCGATCTGGCCCGGCTCAATGCCGGCGTTTTCAAGGGCCGCGTTCATGCAGCGCGAAGCGCCTTCGCCATCCGGCGGGGGAGAGGTCATATGGTAGCCGTCGCCGCTCATGCCGTAGCCGATTACCTCGGCATAAATCTTGGCTCCGCGCTCCAGAGCGTGATCGAGGGATTCGAGGATCAGAATCCCGCCGCCTTCGCCCACAACGAATCCGTCCCGATGGCGATCAAAGGGCCGCGACGCTTTTTGCGGGTCGTCATTGCGTGTCGAAAGCGCCTTCATGGCGCCGAAACCGGCCACGCAGGTCCGTGTAACCACCGACTCCACTCCGCCGGTGATCATGGCGTCGGCGCGATTGTACTTGATGGCCTCATACGCATCGCCCACCGCATGCGAACCGGCGGCGCATGCCGTGGCCACCGAGGAGTTGGGCCCCTTGGCGCCGAAGATGATGGAGATCATCCCCGGGGCCATATTGCCGATCAACATGGGGATAAAAAACGGGCTGACACGTCTGGGCCCTTTATTGTCCACGGTGTGGGCCGTCACCTCCAGCATGTTCAAACCGCCCAGGCCGCATCCGGTCAAGGCACCGACGCGGTGGGCGTTGCCGTCATCGATGACCAGGCCGGAATCTTCTATGGCCATGCGCGTTGAGGCGATTGCGTAGGCGATAAACAACTCCAGCCGCTTGGCTTCCTTGCGGGTCATGAAATCAAGCGGATCGAACCCTTTGACTTCGGCCGCAATCCTGGTCGCATAAATGGAGGCGTTAAAGCGCGTAATCTCTCCCACGCCCGATTTGCCGGCGCACAGAGCCGTCCAGGTCTCATCGACTCCGATACCCAACGGTGTCACCATACCGAGTCCCGTAATTACTACCCTTCTTTCCAAACCATCCTCCTCACTCACAATGTCACGGCCGCTCCAGGCGGACGCTCATGCATCACTTCCGTGTAGGTAAGCCTTTCGGCGGCACATGCCCGACGGCTTTGAGGAGAGCCATCAGGGGATTGGCATAGATCCCGATGCACCCCTTAAAAAAAGTCGTCCGTGGCCGTGTCACCTCACGATCTTAGTTGGTTCTGATGTAGTCTATGGCATCTTTAACGCTAACCAGTTTTTCGGCATCTTCATCGGAGATGTCGATATCAAACTCTTCTTCCATGGACATGATCAACTCGACCAGGTCGAGAGAGTCGGCCCCCAGATCGTCTACGAAGGATGCGTCCGGCACGACCTCTTCCAAGTCCACACTGAGTTTTTCGGCAATAATCTTTTTTACTTTGTCTTGCACTGACATTTACATTCTCCTTTTCATTTGAATCACATATACATTCCACCACTGACATGCAGCACTTGCCCAGTCAGATACGAAGCTCTCTTTGAAGCCAGAAACGCCACCGCGTCGGCAACGTCCTCGGGCTGTCCGGGTCGTTTGAGAGGCACCAGGGACAACATGGCCTCGCGCGCCTTGGGAGACAACACGGCGGTCATGTCGGTTTCGATAAATCCAGGCGCCACGGCGTTGACGGTCACCCCTCGGGGAGCCAGCTCCTTGGCCGTTGTCTTGGTCAAACCGATGATGCCGGCCTTGGCGGTCACATAGTTGGCCTGGCCGAAATTGCCGATCACGCCCACCACCGAAGAGATGTTGATGATACGGCCGGAACGCTGCTTCATCATGATCTTGGCGGCGATCTGGGAACATAAAAAAGGGCCTTTGAGATTGACGTTCATCACCGCATCCCACTCCCCCTCTTTCATGCGCACCAGCAAATTGTCCCGGGTGATACCGGCATTGTTCACCAGCACATCCAGAGACCCGGCTGCGGCCATGACCTGGTCGAAAAATTGGGTCACTTCGGCCTGCACGGCAACGTTGGCCCAAATCCCGGTGGCCGAGGCTCCAGCCTGGGTCAACAGTTCAATGGTCTTCTCGGCTTCCGCTTTTTCAGCTTCCGGATCGGATGGTGAAAAATAGTTGAAGAATATCTTGACCCCCGGTTTTGCCAATTCGAGGCAGATAGCGCGACCGATACCGCGTGATCCGCCCGTTACGACAACAACCCGCCCACTTTCTTGCGTCATACCAATATCCTATCTGTCGAAGATTATGTCGGCCACCTGGTCCATATCCCGCGCCCAGTCAAGCCGGCTGCACAGCAGCGCTTGATAGCCGATAGCGCTTAAAAAACGCTCAACGGCGTCCTGATCGGCCGCGTTGGCGGCCGAGACGATCTTCAAAGCATTTTCGCCCACCAAACAGGCCGCCTCGCCGGCAAAAACCCGGGCCATGGCCCGGGTTTTTTGGGCCTCGCCGTCTCCAGACCGGGTCTGCAAGACAGCCTTGCGGGCCAGGGCCGCGCCCACTTCGACATGCGTCATCATGTCGGAGAGGGCAAACATGACCGCCTGCTGGCGGACCAGCCGGTGGTCGTGGGCAAAATCGATGGCCCCATTCAGAGCCGTGGCGGCCAGCCCGTAGAAACGGCAGCCGGCATCTCCGGCCTCTTTATCGAGGGCAGCCATCTCCTGGGCAATGGCGTCGTAAAATCCGCCTTTGCTCTTGCGGGTGACTTTCCAGCGGAAGGTCGAGATGATGCTCTGTAGAATCTCGCTGGTGCCTTCGTAGATACAGGTGATCTTGACGTCGCGCTTGATCTTCTCGACTTCAAATTCGCGAATATAGCCATAGCCACCCAAGGCCTGCATGCAGTCATTGGCGGCTTTGTCAGCCGATTCGGTGGCAAAATATTTGGCGATAGCGCCTTCCACCTGCAAGTCGTGGGCAGTGGTATCGAGCTGGAGAGAGACTTCGTCGATATAGGCATCGGCGGCGGCCAGGCGCACTACGTTGGGCACGATCAGCTTGTGGGTGTATCCCTGCTTCTGGCAAAGGGGGGTGCCGAACTGGATGCGCTCCTTGGCATAGGGGACGGCGATCTCGATGGCCGCCAGGCCGGCGCCCAGTCCCATGGAGGCCACCATCAAGCGGGTGTAACCGAAAACCTGGTTGGCCTGTTTGAGTCCCAGACCAGGTTCGTCGCCGATAAGGTTTTCGACGGGCACGACCACATCATCGAAGGTTAGTGGCGATGTATTGGACGCCCGGATGCCGTGTTTTTCCTCGCCCTTATGCTGAATGAAGCCCTCGGTGCCCTTCTCCACAACAAAAAAGGAGGGGCCTTCGGGGGCTATGGCCAGCACGGTCACGATGTCGGCATAACCACCGGTGGAGATAAACTGCTTGGACCCGTTGATCTTGTACGCGGTTATGCGGCCCGACTCATCCGTCACCGGATCGGCCTTGGTTTTCAAAGCGGCCAGGTTGCTGCCCGCCTCGGACTCGGTCACGGCGTAAGCCACCAGGGTGTCGCCTTCGCCGATCCGTCCCAGCCATTTCTGTTTCTGCTCGTAGGTGGCGCCCACCAGGATGGGGTCCGAGCCCAACTGGATGGCAAAGAAGGCCGTGGCCACCCCCAGGCAGATCTTCGACATTTCGCGGGTGACGGCACAGCAATCTCTGGCGCCGCCGCTCATACCGCCATATTTTTCGGGGATGAAGAGCAGTTGCAGCCCGATTTCGGGCCCCAGCAACTCCCGCACTGTCGTTTCGGGAAAAACCTCTTGCTCGTCCCAGGCCAGGATCTCTTTTTGGGGGAGCAATTTTTTGCGCAGTTGACGAACGGTCTCAACCACCATCTGGCGGGATTCATCGTCCAGACCTCTATACTCGACATCATTCATGAATCGCATCCTTTTGCCGCAAAGAGTTTAGATACAATTGACCTTGCCTGACAATTCTACTCTTCTTCCGCATCAAGGACCACGCGTCCTTTATAGGCACCACAGCTCGGGCAGAGATGATGAGGTCTGGTGGACTCGCCGCACTCTGAGCATTCGGCCAGAGTGAGTGCCTTGATTTTTTTATGGGTGCGACGCTTGTCGCGTTTGGACTTGGATGTCTTGCGTTTGGGGACCGCCATGAGTAATCTCCTATTATATTGTTTTTATAGTGCTTTTTCAGAAACTTACTGCCCCGGCAAGCGACGAGGCAATTAGTAATTAACTTCATGTCGAATGTCAAGCGATTTTACAGCCCTGGCCGGGCAAAAGCTTGTCTCTGGCATACGGATATGGTATGCAAGGCCTTCTATTGAACTTAGAGAATCAGCTACATCATATCCAGCTAATATAACAGGCAATATCACCATCCACCATAAATTCACAGGCCGCTTGGGTGCAAGGATAGATTGTCGAGGGGTAACTACTCAGAGCACTTCATCTTCGGCCCTTCAGGCCTTTCCATATAG
>CAZGPF010000143.1:0-4740 GCA_964527275.1 uncultured Desulfosarcinaceae bacterium | reverse complement strand
AGAATACACGCGTGGCTAAGGTACCAGCTTTAAGGCGCTTTGGTTATAGGCTGGTATTTTTTTGCCAATCGTCGGACCGGGGCATCACTTTGCGGGGCCGTAAGGCTTAGACATTATCAGGAGCTGGGGCAGCAGGGTCAGCGAGGCGATCAGGGCGATGAACATGGCCAGGCCGGTGAAGAGGCCGAAGTAGATCGTGGGCCAGAAGTTGGAGAAGACCAGGATCGAAAAGCCGATGATAATGGTGATGGAGGTGTAGAACATGGCATGGCCGATGCTGCGGTGGCAGCGGTGCATGGCCTGGTGGTAGTCGCCGTCGATGCGGATCTCTTCCTTGAAGCGGTAGATGTAGTGGATGGTGTTGTCCACGGCAATGCCGATGCTGATGGCCGCGATGGTGATGGTCATCATGTCCAGGGGAATGTTCAGCCACCCCATGACTCCCAGTACCGCGCCGGCCGACAGCAGGTTGGGAAACAGGGCGATGAGGGCCACTTTCAGGGAGCGAAAGAGCGCCAGGAACATCACCATCAGGGCCAGGGAGACGATTCCCAGGGTCTTTATCTGGGAAGAGAAGAGGCTCTGGAGCATGTTGTTGTACAAAACCATGGTGCCGGCCAGACGGATCTTATCTTTTTCCAGCCCCAGTTTGGTCACCAGCTCGCTTTGGATCTGTTTTAGCAAGGCGTTGCGTTTCAAGCCTGGCAGCGAGTCGATGATGCGGATGGAGTAGCGCGCTTCATTGTTGTCGATTGAGATATAGGGCGTCAGGATCAACTTCTTGAATTCGTTGGGTAGCTTGGTGTAGAGCACGGCCATCTCGATGCTGTCTAAGGATTTGCCCTTGTTGAGACGCCGGCCGATCTTCAACAGGGTGCCGAGAGAGAGCACTTTGCCTGTGGCCGGCAAACCATCCAGGTAGTCGTGCACCTGCTCGACAACCTCCATGCGGTCATCGGTAAACCAGTACTTGTTCAGATCTTCTTCCTGGGTTTGGCCATCAAGGGGCGCGTCTTGATCCTCGAAAAAAAAGTCGTCCTCGTCTTCAAACTCTCCCGGGTCCAGAGCATCGAACCGTACGACCACGTTCAGCGGGGTGGTACCCCCCAATTTCTGATCAATGACCTTCATGCCCTGGTAGATTTCGGTAGACTTTTTAAAGTAGTCGATAAAGCTGTTTTCCACTACCAGGCGCGACACGCCCATGACGCTGATCAGCGTTAAAATAATCGCGGCCGCCAGAATCGAGCCGCCGTGTTTTTCGGTATAGCGACCCAGGGCATCGATGAACAAGCGTCCGGTCTTGGATTTGGCCGGCGTCTCGGGCTTTTCCAGCAGCACGATGCCGCTGGGAAAGAGGATGAAGGTCAGCAACAGCGAGAGCAGGATACCGGCGCTCATCATCCAGCCGAAATGGATCACCGGCTTGATATCGCACAGCAGCAGAGAGCTGAACCCGGCGATGGTGGTCAGAACGGCGTATAAACAGGGGATAAACTTGGAGCGTACCGTATTGAGCACCAGGGAGCGCTGATCGAGATCCGGCCGGGTGGTCTGGAGCTCGCGGTAGCGCACCATCAGGTGCACGGCAATGGCCATGGTGATGATCAATTGCAGGGAGATGAAGTTGGAGGAGATCACCGTGACCTCCAGGCCGAAGGCGCCCAGCACGCCCATCATGGCGATGACAGACAAAAAGCAGCAGAGCATGGGCAGCACTACCCAGCGAATGCTTCTGAAAATCATGCCCAACATGCCCACCAACAGGATGAAGACTCCCAGGCCGAAGATTCGCAGATCCGATTTGATGTAAGTGATCATGTCGTCGGCGATCATGCTGATGCCGCCCAAAAAGATATCGGCGCGGTCTCGAAAGCGATCCATGGTGGCCCGCACCGACACGATCATCTCGTGCCGTTGAGCGCCCTTGCCATCAAGGTGCCCGCGTATGCCGGCGATGACGCTCTTAAGCTCGGCTTTAGCGGCGGGTGAAAGCTTGCCCCTGGAGCGTTCTTCCTGCAAGGCATCGCGTTTTCTAATAAGTTCACGATAGGAGGCGTCATCTCGCAGGTTGACCATCAGGGCGGTGGTTCGCATGTCCGGGCTAACGATCAGGTTGTTGTAAAAATCGCTGGTTTGCAGTTCCAGCCGGGCCAGCTCTTTTTCCGTGCGGGGCGATGAGAGGGTAGGCAGGGACCCGGAAAATTGGGAATATTCAATTGGCGGACTCTCCAGCAGGGGGACATCCAGGATGGTCAGAACGGATGCGACGCGCTCGATCTTGGCCAGCTCATCCCGCAGCCGGCCCAGGTGATCGAGGTTCTCCTGGTCCAACAGACCGCCCGACCTGGGCGTATAGGAGATCACCAGAAAATCGACGACCCCATACCGCTCCCAGACCTTGCGTGAATAGTTTAAATCTTCATCGTTCTCCAGCAGCAGGGTCTCTGTTGAGGCATCGATTTTAAAATCCAGGGCCTTATAGCCCAACAAGGCGATAACCAGCAGCAGGCATATGATTACGCTGACTGGATTGTCGAGTACCATCTTTTTGTAGCGCTGGATCGATAGATCGGCGATGCGTTTTATGGCCTTCATGGGCGTGGGCTTCATAGTTCAGAGTCAGCCTATCTCAACGCAGCGTTGATGATTCGAGCGATCTTGATGATCTCCCCTTCCGTCAATTCCGGAAACATGGGTAGCGAAACCACATCCTGGGACAGGGCTTCGCTGATGGGCAGTTTCTCTTCGGCGGCGGCGGTGGCGGTGAAAATTTTCTGGCGGTGAAGGGGTACCGGGTAGTAAAGCGCCGCAGCGACACAGTTTTCCTTGAGCCGTGCCATGATGGCATCGCGCCGCCGGCAGCGCAGGGTGAATTGATGGTAGACATGCTTGCAGCCCGGCGCTTCATACGGCAGGGTAATTTCGGGATGACAAATGTGTTCGCCATAGAGGCGGGCGTTGCGGCGGCGGTCGGCATTCATCTGGTCAATCGACTTGAGCTTGATCCTCAGAATGGCGGCCTGGATCTCGTCCAGACGGCTGTTGTAGCCCATGACGCCATGATGATACTGCTTGCTGGAACCATGGTTTCTGAGCATCCTGATCTGTTCGGCCATGCCGCCATCCTTGACGATCACCATGCCGCCGTCGCCATAGCAGCCCAGGTTCTTGCTGGGAAAGAAGCTGTAGCAGCCGTAGTCGCCAAAGGTGCCCACCATTTGGTCTTCAAAAGTGGCGCCGAATGCCTGGGCGCAATCTTCGATCACTCTCAGGTCGTACTTGGCGGCCAGCCCCATGATGGCATCCATCGGCGCCGGGTGGCCGAACAGATGCACCGGTATTATGGCTCGGGTGCGGTCGGTGATAGGGGCCTCGACTTTGGACGGGTCGAGGTTGAAGGTGTCCGGTGTGACATCAACAAATACGGGAGTCGCACCCACGTCCAGGATCACTTCCGCGGTGGCGATAAAGGTGAACGGCGTGGTAATCACCTCGTCGCCGGCGCCAATACCGCAAGCCTTCAGCGCCAGCCGCAGGGCATCGGTGCCGTTGGCCACCCCGATAGCGTCCGGCACGCCGTGGTAATCGGAGATCTCCTTCTCCAAGGCAGTGACGTTTGGTCCCAGGATAAAATGGGTGCTTTCCAGGACCTCACTCAAGGCCCGGTCGATATGCGCCTTCAAATCAGCGTATTGGCGCTTTAAATCCACCATGGGTATCATGGGCGTAACTTCTCCAGTTTCTCGCGTATCGTATCGCTGATCTGAAGGCCCAGGGCCAGCGACTCCCTGCCCTGCTCAGCGGTTACCGCCGGTTGCCGCCGCGTGCGCACGGATCGCACGAACGCCCGAATCTCGGCCTCCAGGGCGTCGTACTGCTCTATGTTGACCGAGTTCTTGATGATGCCCGGCTGGCCTTGGGAATCGAATTTTCGAGAAAACGACTCCAGCTCGCGTTTAGCATAATCCACGGAATTGTAGCTCTCGTCGCTGAAAAATCGGATCTTCTGCATCGTTTTGCCGGTCACCCGGCTGGCCGTGATGTTGGCCACGCAGCCGTTTTCGAAAGTCACCCGCGCATTGGCGATGTCCACCTTGTCGGAAAGCACGGAGACACCGGTGGCGTCCAGGCGGGCCACCGGAGAGCGTACAAAATGGAGGATAATATCGAGGTCGTGGATCATCAGATCGAGGATCACATCCACATCCGTGCCCCGGATGACGAATGGGTGCAGCCTATGGGCTTCGATGAAGAGGGGCCGCTCGAGAAATTGGGCCAGAGTGGCAACGGCCGGATTGAAGCGCTCCACGAACCCGATTTGCAGCACAGCCCCCTGGTCTTTGGCGATGCGGATCAGCTCATCGGCCTGGTCCAGAGTCTGGGTGATCGGCTTTTCCAGCAGCACATCGATACCGTTGGCCAAAAAATCCCGGGCCGTGGCAAAGTGAGCTCTTGTGGGCACGGCAATGCTCACCGCATCGACTTTGCCGATGAGCTCCCGGTGATCGGAGTGCCGGCTGCAACCGTAGCGTTGGGCCGCAGCCAGGGTACAATCTTCCACGATATCGGCCACGCCCACGATGGTACACTCGTCGATCCCTTGATATTTCTGCAGATGGTATTTTCCCAGATGGCCGATGCCGATAACGCCGATTCTTATCTGCTGCATATAGTGCCTATCATCAAGGTAACTACTCAGAGCACTTCATCTTCGGCCCTTCAGGCCTTTCCATATAG
>CAZGPF010000142.1:0-4768 GCA_964527275.1 uncultured Desulfosarcinaceae bacterium | reverse complement strand
TGGAAAGGCCTGAAGGGCCGAAGATGAAGTGCTCTGAGTAGTTACAAAAAATCAACATATCTTAACACAGGGTTAGGCGATGAAGTGCGCGAGTTAAGGCGACGCATAATCTTGCCGTCAAAGGTCTCTTTTTTGACGTCTGTGCCATGATCTTAAAAGGAGCCGCAACTACCTTGTGGCGACCGTTCAGTCCAGCCGGGCTTGCATGTAGGCCGCAACGACCTTGGAGGCCGGCACCAACTCGACGGCCTCTTTGAGCCGCGGCAGGTAATCGGCAAGTACGCGATAGGTAATGGCATGGGGGTGGGCGATACCCAAGGCATAGCCCTGGCGCTGTGCCCGCTTGATCAGTTTATCGAGCTGCACTCGGATAAAGGGCTCCTCTTCGTGGTGGTCTATGAAGATATCCCGTTCGGCAAAACGAAGCCGTAATAGTGCGGCAGACGACCGGGCCACGGTCTGTGACGTGGTGCGGCTGTCGATATAGTAAAGATCGTGTTTTTTGAGAATCGAAAATATCTGGCGCATCTGTTCGGGGGATGTGGACATGCTGGAACCCATGTGGTTATTGACTCCGCTGAGGCCGGGAATCATGTCCAGATTGAGTTGCAGGGTGCTGATCAATTCATCGGGCGACATACGGGAAAGCAGGGCGCCGGGTCCGGGATCGATTGCCGGAAACTCGGTCGG
The DNA here is from genome assembly GCA_964527275.1 of uncultured Desulfosarcinaceae bacterium. GTDB lineage: Bacteria > Desulfobacterota > Desulfobacteria > Desulfobacterales > Desulfosarcinaceae > JARRKU01. The sequence continues at coordinate 4,078 of CAZGPF010000142.1, read as the reverse complement.
CTCCATGGGCAGGTGAAGCATGATTTCATGCCCCTGGGCCCGGGCCTGGGCGGCCAGGGAGCGACTGTAGGGTCCATGAGGCAGCACCGAATAGGTCAGGTGTGTGTCCAGTGCCATGAACTGCTGAGCCGCCACGAGATCGTAGCCGATGTCGTCCAAGATAATGGCGACCTTGGGCACCCGGTCGCCGGGTGGTTGTTTCAGCTTCCTGATGGGCTTGGGGGCCATGGCTTGCTTGGGAAAAACTTCGTACCTGGGGGGCTGGGTCCTGTCTGGCGGAACGCCATCCGTCGGCGGCTGGATGATATGGCGCATCAGCAAGCCGGCGCCGACCACCAGCAACACCAGAATAGAGAGCAGGCCAACTGCCTTGGCCATCTGTCGGGTCGCGGGGCGCTTGGAACGTCTGCGTTTTTTGCGCCGCACGGGTTTTTTAACGCGCTTTTTAGTCATTGCCCGTTTTCTGCAAGCTGCCTTGAGTAACCAGGATATCGAGCGCGCGCCGCACCTGATTGTCTTTCAATAACTGATCGCGGGTCAAGGGACTCAAGCGTGCTGATGGTTTGTCGCTTGGTGTATCTTTGTCGCTATGGTCCCCGTCGGGGGCGACGGCCTTCCGCTTCTGGGAAGGTTCGACATTCAGATTGTTGGCCAGATCACTCTCCTTCAACATCTGCCTCGGCTTCTCGGCCTGGGCCTTGATGTCTTGATAGGGCACGACGATATCGGGTTCGACGCCCTTGGATTGAATGGTTCTTCCACTGGGGGTGTAATAGCGGGCGATAGTCAGCTTTAGCGCGTAGCCGTCTCGCAAACTCTCAATGGCCTGCACGGAGCCCTTGCCGAACGAGGTGGTGCCTACGATCAGCGCGCGTTTCTGGTCCTGCAGGGCGCCGGCAACGATCTCGGAGGCACTTGCGCTGCCGTCGTTGATCAGCACCACCATGGGATAGGTGCGCGGTCTGGCGTCGGTGCTTCTGGCTTTGTAGATCCGGGTGTGCCGATCATCACGACCTTTGCTGGACATAATCACCCCTTTTTCCAGGAACAGGTCGGAAATATGAATGGCCTGATCCAGTATACCGCCGGGATTGTCGCGCAGGTCGAGGATCAGACCCTGCATGGGCGTGTCCTGATTTTCCAGCTTCTCAAGGGCGTCGACCAGGTCGACGTAGGTATTTTCGCGAAAATGGGTAACCCACACATAACCGTAGCCCGATTCCAGGGCAATCGATTTGACGCTGTGGATGGGGATCAGAGCGCGGACGAGCTTAAAATCAATGGGTTGAGATTGACCCTCGCGTAAAACGGTGATTACCACCTCGGTACCCTTGGGACCGCGCATGCGCCGCACGGCATCACGCAGGTCCAGGGTAGGCGTACCGTCGACCTTCACGATCTGATCGGCGGCTTTGATGCCGGCACGGTAGGCCGGGGTGCCCTCGATGGGAGAGATCACCGTGACCAGATCGTCGCGCATGGTCACATGGATGCCGATACCAGTGAACTCTCCCTGGGTATCGATCTGTAAATCTCTGTAGGCCTCCGGGGTCAGAAGCGAAGAGTGAGGATCGAGACTGCTCACCATGCCCTGAATGGCGTTCTCGATAAGTTTTTTGGCTTCCACTTCATCTACATATTTCTTCTCAACCAGACCGATGACATCGGACAAGATCTTTAATCCCTGATAGGTATCTTCCCTGTTATCGCTCATGCCCCGGTATACGCCCGGACCGAAGATGGCCACCGCTACGGCTAGCAGCCCCACGAGGCACCAGCGCAAGGCCTTGCTCGTTTGCACCATATGTAATGGCTCCTTAATCAAGCCCGTTCGCGGGGTCGTAAAATCTTGTTCCATATCCCTTAAATCCATGGCTATCCTTTTGTTATCCACGGCAGCGGATCCATCGGCTCTGAGTGATGCCGGACCTCAAAATGGAGGGCCGGGCCCATCAGGGAACCGGAGTCGCCCACCGTGGCGATGACTTCGTCCTTTGCCACACGATCTCCCTCGGCCTTAAAAATCTCTTCCAGGTAGGCATAGACCGTATGATAGCGGTTGCCATGATCGATAATTATCATATTGCCGAAGCCCTTGAACCAACGGGCATAAATTGCATGTCCATCTAGGACCGCGCGTATGGGTTCGCCCCGTTCGGCCCGGATGTCGATACCGCTCTGAAAATTGGTCACCGCATGCTTCTTGTCGTAATAAGGCCCGAAAAACTTGATTATCTTACCCTTGACCGGCCAGCGGAGCAACCCCTTGTAATCGATAAAAGGTCTCTTTTCTTTCCCGGAGGCCTCCGTCGGCGCGGCCTCTGAAATCCTTTTCAGGGTGGTTCCCAGTTCAAGGGCCGCCTGCGTGAGAGCATCCATGGCCGCCAACTCAAGGGACTTACGGCCGCGAATACGGCGCAGCAGGTTTTGGCGTTTTTGCTGTCGGGCTTTTAATTTGCGCCCCTGCTCCTTTAATCTCTTTTCAAGTGAGCGCTTCTCAGCTTGGCTGGCGCTCAGCCGGGTGCGCAGCGATTGCAGCTCGGTTTTCTGGGCGTGCAGGGTCTCCAGCAAGGCCTCGTCCTGGCCCAGAATCTTCTCCAACGCCGCCTTGCGGTTGATGAAATCGATAAAAGAGTCGGCCGTGGCCAGAAGCTGAATCCGCTCTACCCAACTGAGTTTATAGAGGGCCACCAGGCGCTTGGCGGCATAGATCTCGCTGGATCGTATCGCGGCCTCCAATTTTACCGCTTGCTGCTGGTTGGCAGCGATCTGGGGCTTCAACTTGGCCAGCCCCGCTTTGGCCGCCCGGACCTGTTGCTGCGTCTGGTTCAACGCCTTTTCATCGGCGTCAAACTCCACCATCACGGCTCTCTCTTCACGCGCAATCTTGACCAGGTTCTCCTGGACCCGCTTCATGCGGCCATCAAGGTCAGTGCTGTGCGCCTCTTTTTGGGCGGCCGCGCCGGAATAGAGCAACAGCCCCATGGCGAGCGGCACGACGAAGATGGTCTGCCTGGAGATCATGCCATCAAATCCAATACCAAGTAAATTTGTGGTGCCACATTCCAGATAGCGCCTGTCTTCTCCCGTCCGTTACGGAATCATCAGCCCTTCATGAACTGCTTCAGGGATACCCAGCATCCCAGCCAGCCGACCGCCATGCCACCCACAATGATGGCCAGGCAAGTGGAGAGGGAGAAGAAACGGAGGGTGATCAACGCGCCAGAGAGGCTCTGCTCAAAGTGAAAGACAAGCGCATAGTATCCGCCGAACAGGACCCCCAGGCCGAAAAGGGTGCCGCAGCCCCCTTGAATCATGCCTTGCAGGTAAAAGGGGATCTTGATGAACCTATCGGTGGCCCCCACCAGACGCATGATTTCGATCTCATCGCGACGCGAGTAAAGCACCAGCCTGATGGTGTTGGCCACAATAAAGACGGCGGTTATAAAAAAGAGACCACCGATACCATAGCCGGCCAGACGGAACAGATTGACGATGTTGGTGAATCGGTGAATCCACTGTTGGCCGTATTCCACCTGGGCCACGCTGGAGAGCGCGGCAATGCGTTCAGCCAAAAGGGCCATTGCGGTGGTGTCACGGCTCGAGGATTCGAGAAACACTTCAAAGGCATCGGGCAGGGGATTGGCCTTCAGGTTGTCGAGCAAGGCACTGTGCCGCTGCATCTGGGATTGGAGTTTGCGCATGGCCTCCGCTTTGGAAATGAAGCGCGCCTCCGTCACGCCGGCAATGCTCCGCAACCTATATTTGGTATCCAGGCGTCCGGCCTCTGAAGTGCCATCCTTGAGATAGACCATCATGCGGATGCCCTTTTGCCATAGATTCAGGATATCTCCGGCATTGATGAAAAAAAGGGCGAAGGCGGCCGCAATCATGATGGCCAGGGCAATGGTCACAACCGTCACGGAGGTGAGAAACCGATTTTCACCAATATCCTTGAGAGCGCGCCGAAAGAAACGTTGCATCCTTTAATCCATAATCATCATCGTTTGATATACAGCATCATCTGTAACTACTCAGAGTACTTCATCTTCGGCCCTTCAGGCCTTTCCATATAGCG
>CAZGPF010000141.1:0-4773 GCA_964527275.1 uncultured Desulfosarcinaceae bacterium | reverse complement strand
ATAGTAAAGGTTCTGGTTATCCTGCTCGCGCTGGTAGGGATCGGGCTGTTTGGTCACTACTGGTTCAGCCAATGGCATACCAAGACGGTGGGCCGAGCACTTGAAAAAGAGAGAGCCAAAAATGACGTTCAAGTCGCCAAACTGGAGGCGGAGATCAATCGGCTAGCCGAAGAGATGGACGACCAACAGGCGGCCCAGACGGCCCAGACGGCCCAGATGGGCAAAACTAAACTGAAAAAGCTTTTCGGCGATGAAAAACCCATAGCGCCCAAGGTGCAGGACGAAGTCGATTGTAGCCGCATCAGGGCCCAGGCGGCGGCCTTCTTTAAGTATCTGGACGATAAGGCCCGCCTGAGATGGCCGGAAAACGAATTGCTGGCCGAAGATCTGTTCGACGATCTTGCCAGGCGACTCTCGGAAACACCTCCCATCAACGGGGGCGAGATGGAGAGTCTCTACGTGCTGGTGCGCAATGTCACCCACTTCTACCGCATCCTTGGCCACGAGCGCACCGTCTTCATACAGGAGTTAATGACGAGCGAATCGGGCGTGATGGAGCCCACCATGGCCGTGATCTTCGCCTGGATGACCAGATGCACCCGTGCCCTATCCGGAGAGCCCCGTCGTCTCGACCTCACCACTCTTTATCGGTACGCCCATTTTTTTCTCGACACTCTGGGCGGTCGCAGTTACTTGCTGCGGCGGGATACCAAGCAGCGGATGCTCATCAACTACTACACCGTGTTGATCATCGACATGGCCAACGATGCCAAACTCAATAGCTACGGTCTTGATATCCGTCCCCACCTGGATTACGTCTTCCACGATATAAAAAATCAGCCAGGCTTGATGTATCGAAGGCGCTATCTGTCGAGGTTGAGCCTCTTGCAGAACAAGTATCACTAGGCGCGGAGTAATACCCGGTGCAATCCAAGCTGGAACGCCTGAAGAAGATCCTACGGCGGATGCAAGCCGTGGTGGTCGCTTATTCCGGCGGCGTGGACAGCTCACTGCTGGCCAAGGTGGCCCATGATGTGCTGCAGGATCGGGCCATCGCCGTGACCGGCCTCTCCGCTACCTTTAAAGAGAGTGAGTTGCGGAGCGCCAGGCAGACAGCAGCGGCCATCGGTATCCGGCACGCGGTGGTGCCCACCAGGGAACTCGACAATCCTAAATTCGTCAAAAATAGCCCTAAGCGCTGCTTCTACTGCAAGTATGAGCTGTTCAGCGTGCTTGGGCGCTATGCCGTCGAGCAGCGCATGGCCTGTGTGGCGGAAGGTTCCAACCGCGACGATACTGCCGATTTCCGTCCTGGGATGAGAGCCGCCCGGCTGTTAAAAATACGCCAGCCACTTATCGAGGTCGATTTGGGCAAGCAGGAGATACGGGAGCTGGCCAAAGCGCTCGGTCTGCCCAACTGGAACAAGCCGGCCTCCGCCTGTCTCGCATCGCGCTTGCCTTATGGCGAACCCGTCACCCTGCCCAAGCTGCGAAGGATCGAAAAGGCGGAGGCTGAATTGCGGCGTCGCGAGTTTGAGGTCTTGCGAGTACGCCACCACGGCGACATCGCCCGTATCGAAGTGCCCAGAAAAGACTTTGCGCGCCTCATCGAGCAGTCGCAAGCCATTGTCGCCAGGTTCAAGGCTCTTGGTTATAATTATGTGACTCTCGACATACAGGGTTTTCGTTCAGGAAGCCTCAACGAGTCCCTGAAGAAAAGGGGGCCTGAGGGTTCCCATAGTCTCTGCTAACAAGAGCATTGGCACGGAGAAAAGCATGCAAATTACCAACGCACAGCGCAAGCGCTATAGCCGTCATCTGATTCTAAACGAAGTGGGTCTTAACGGGCAGGAAAAAATATCTGCGGCCAAGGTGCTGGTGATCGGGGCCGGCGGTCTGGGCTCTCCGGCGCTTCTCTACCTGGCCGCCGCCGGTGTGGGCACGCTGGGCATCGCCGACGGTGACGAAGTAGACATGAGCAATTTGCAGCGTCAGGTAATTCACTTCACATCTGATGTGGCCAGGGCCAAGGTCGAGTCGGCGGCGGAGAAGATCGCCCGGCTCAATCCTCATGTGCGAGTCAAAACCCACCAGGCCCGGATCACCTCCGATAATATCGTGGCGCTCATCGAGACCTACGATTTTATCATCGACTGCACCGACAATTTTGCGGCCAAATTTCTGATCAACGACGCTTGTGTTCTGAGCGCAAAACCCTTCTCGCATGCCGGCGTCGTGCAGTTTGTCGGCCAGACCATGACGGTGGTGCCCGGCATAAGCGCCTGCTATCGCTGTATCTTCAGCGAGCCACCGCCACCCGACACGGCACCCAGCAGCGCCCAGGACGGAATCCTGGGGGCCGTTGCCGGTCTGTTCGGCACTCTTCAGGCCACAGAGGCCCTGAAATTTATCATCGACAGAGGGGAGTTACTGACCGACCGCATCATGATATTCGATGCCTTGGAGATGAAATTTCGCAATGTCGGCATCCAACCCAACCCGCACTGCCAAGTGTGCGGCCCACAACCTCAAATCACGACCTTAATCGATTACGAACAGACACAGTGAGGCAGAAAAGGATTTTCGTCGCGGCGCTATTCATTGCGATGACGGCTCCAGCTTGTTCAATTGGCGGTTGAACTCCTCCTCAAGGGCCTCCTTTTGGGCATATAAATCTTCCAGGGTTTCAAAACTGGCGTCGATGTCTGCTTGACAGCGATGGATGGCCGGGGCGAGCTTGGCGACCCGGGTCCCGTCCCGTTCCTGGGAGGCCTGCGCCATGGCTTCGTTGAGTCCGGCCAGGACTACTTCTTCGCCTTCGATGGTGCTCTCGGTCTTCTCAATGGCCTGGGTGACGGGTTTTAGCCTCCGGGAACGCCGGCCGATGATGGCCGAACGCTTTTGGCGCAAGGCTCTCCTGGTTAATTGGGCGGCGGCGGGCTGCGCCTGTTGGGCGGCGCGTGCCGGCGGGGACGCCGAACCCTCATCCGCCCAGCCGCGCTTTTCCAGGAACTCCTGGTAGGTGCCGTCGAAAACAACTCCCGTGCCCTGGTCGAAGACGATGAGGCGCTGGGCCAGAGCGTGGAGGAACATCTCGTTATGGGTCACCATGATAACCGCGCCCTCAAAGTTGTCGAGGGCCGCCAACAGGGCGTCGCACGACTCCATATCTAGATGGTTGGAGGGCTCGTCGAGCAGCAACAGGTTCACCGGCGTGGCCAGCAGCTTGCCGAGCATTACACGTGCCTTCTCGCCTCCAGAGAGCACCGAGATCCGCTTGAGGGCATTGTCGCCCTCAAAGAGCATGGCCCCGCAGATGTTGCGCGCCCTCTGGCGGTCCACATCGGTATGGCAGTGGAGGATCTCCTCTTCGACGCTGTTGTGGTCGCTGAGGGTCTGTACATTGGTCTGCTCGTAGCTGCCGTGCACCACCGCCGGATGGTAGGTCACCTCCCCGGACTGGGGCGTGAGTATGCCGGCCAGCAGCTTGAGCAGGGTGGTCTTGCCCCTGCCGTTGGGACCCACCACGCAGATGCGATCACCGCTGTTCACCGAGAAATTCAGATTTTCGAACAGCGGTGGCCGGCGGGGATAGGTAAAGGCCAGCTCACGGACGCTGAGAAGATGCTTGCCGCCAAAGTCCAGATAGCGGAAGCTGAACTCCAGATCGCGCATCGATTGGAGCTTCTCTTTTTTCTGCGTCTTGGCCAGTGTCTTGACCCGGCTCTGGACCAGGCCGGCCAGGCGCGCCTTGGCCCGGAAGCGGGTGATAAACAGCTCCACCTGCTTGGCCCGGCGCTCGTCCTTCAGACGCGTCTTCTCGTAGATCTCCTCATCCTGGGCGATGCGGGTGTAATATTTTTCGGTGTCACCGACAATCTTGCGGGTCTTGCTACGATGGATGCCCAGAGTGTGGGTCACGATGCGGTCCATGAAACCGCGGTCGTGGGTGATCAGCAGCACCTCCCGAGGCCAGGTGAGCAGAAAGCTTTCGATCCAGCGGATGGAGGTGATATCGAGGTAGTTGGTGGGCTCGTCCAGCAGCAGCAGGTCGGGCTCGGAGACCAGGACCTTGGCCAGGTTGAGGCGTACCTGGAACCCACCGGAAAAAGTTTCGGGAGGGCGCCGCATGTCCGCCTCGCTGAAACCCAGCCCGGCTAAAATCTTCTCAACCTTCCAGTGGTGGTCCCTCTCCGTTTGCGGCAGGCCCCGCATGCCCTCTTCCAGCACCGTGCCGGCACTGAAGCGCAACTGCTGCCGCACATGGCCGACGCGGTATCCCTTGGGCTGGGTCAGTCGGCCGCTGTCAAACTCTTCTTCGCCGATGATAATGCGCAGCAGTGTGGTCTTGCCGTGACCGTTGCGGCCCACCAGCCCCACGCGCTCCTTGGCGTTGATCTTGAAGCTGATGGCGTCGAACAGCACCTGGCCGCCGTAGGCTTTGGATAGGTTCTGCGCCGCGATCATGGGTCGTCAATCCGGCCGACTGAATGCGGTCTATAATATTCCCATCCCAGGCTACACCTAGACATCATAATGATCGCTTGTTTTGTTTGTAATATTAAGGTCTTATTTTTAGTGGCGCAGTATGCCAAAGGTTCTATCGTGTGTCAACCAGCTTGGCCGACTACTAAAGATCACGGACGAACAGCTTCTGATCTTGGCGGCGGCAGGCAAAAGAGCAGGGTGCATCTTCGGTGATGGTAAAGATCCTGCCCCGCGCCAAGACTCTAAGCCAGGGGTTTGGTTTGAGAGAGACTCTTTGGAGGAGGA
>CAZGPF010000140.1:0-4779 GCA_964527275.1 uncultured Desulfosarcinaceae bacterium | reverse complement strand
ACGCCGGCCCAGAAGCTGATTGCCGATTTCCGGCTATCGGGCCAGCAGCTGTTCACCCCCAACGCCGAGTAGCTTGCCCATGGATTTCTTGTTTCAAGGCGTTTTACAGGCTTTCGGCCTCCTGCTCGGAGGCCATCCCGAGACCTATGCCGCCGTGGGGGCGACCCTGAAGGCCTCGGGCATCTCCATGGCGGCCAGCCTGACAATCGGGGTGCCCCTGGGTTTTGTCCTGGGACACTTCTCTTTTCCCGGGCGCGGCCAGCTCCGGCTGATAGTGGACACCATGCTCTCCCTGCCCACGGTCTTCATCGGGTTGGTGGTCTATGCGCTGATCTCACGCCAGGGGCCCCTGGAGGGGATGGGTCTGTTGTTCACCCTGCCGGGTATCGCCTTAGGCCAAACCGTTCTGGCCCTGCCCATTGTCATCGCCCTGAGCGCCACCGCCGTGGAGAGCATGGAGGCCGGCCTGCGTCCCACCCTGATCTCCCTGGGCGCCAACCGGGGCCGGCTGCTGCTAACCAGTCTGTGGGAGGTGCGCCACGGCATCCTGGCCGCCGCCTTGACTGCCTATGGACGCGTGATGACCGAAGTAGGAATCGCCATGATGGTGGGCGGCAACATCAAATGGCACACCCGCACCATCACCACGGCCATCGCACTGGAGACCGGCAAGGGCATGTTCGCCATGGGCATCGCCCTGGGGCTGGTGCTGCTGCTTATCGCCTTTGCCGTGACCCTGCCGGCTTCCCTCTTGCGGCGCAAATGATATGTCGATCTATGAACTCAAACAGATAGCCCATCGTTTCGACGACCGTCCGGTGCTGGATATCGACCATTGGCAAGTGGACTCCGATGCGGTGACCGGTATCGTGGGACCCAATGGCGCGGGTAAAAGCACCCTGCTGGCCCTGCTGGGATTCGTGATCTCGCCCACCCGTGGGGAGATCCGGTTCCATGGAGCGGCGGTGCGGCCATTTAGCGACAGCATCCGTGGCAAGGTGGCCCTGCTGCCCCAGGAGACCTTTTTGCTCAAGCGTTCGGTCTACCGCAACATTGTGTACGGCTTGAAGATACGACCCCTAAAAGAGGACCGGCCGCAGCGGGTAAATACGGCCATGGAGATGGTGGGACTCGATCCAAACGATTTTGCGCAGCGCCCCTGGTTTGCCCTTTCAGGCGGAGAGGCCCGGCGGGTGGCCCTGGCCGCCCGACTGGCATTGCGGCCCCAGGTGCTGCTCATGGATGAGCCCACCGCCAGCGTGGATGAGGCCAGCGCCCAGATGATCAAGGCTGCCGCCCTGCACGCCCGCCAGCAGTGGGGCACTACTCTGATCGTCAGCAGCCATGACGGCCAATGGCTGGCCGATATCAGCGACCACACAGTACACCTGTTTCGCGGCCGCATCCTGGGCAGCGGTCACCACTCCCTGATCTTCGGTCCCTGGCAGCAAAATAGCGCCCTGCAGGCGGTAAGCTTCCTCTCGCCAGAGCAGGCGTTTATGGCTGACGGCAGGCCCGACAATCTGAAGACCGCCGTGGCCGCCTTACCAGCAGACCGGTTACGGATCTATCCCTACAGCTATCAGATGCCGGGACGCTTTCGGCGACTCAAGGGAGCCCTGTTGCGATTGAGTTTCGAGCGCTCCTCTGGTCGCATCAGCGCGTCGGTTCTCGTGGGCAGCACCATCATGACCGCCTATCTCTCCGGGACGGCCCAATCGGAGGTTACCTTTGGCCCTGGTCAAACCGTATGGCTGGGATACGATCCCTCTCAGGTGGAGTGGTATTGATGGACGCCAAAATAGATCCAACCTTGCGAACTTAAAACCTGTTTGTTACGCTCCCGGCTATATGTGGGCACTGTAAAACCTTTTGCCCACCTCGCCGTGAAACCGACCCTGGTTCGCGGCGGCCCTGCGCTCAGCGGACGATTTTCCAACCATCAACCACCAAAGGAGTTGCATGCCACGGCTCTATATCAAAGAGTATTGCCGCGCTCTGCGTGGAAAAACCGTCTGCCTCGTGTGCCGCGAGAGTATCTTGCGAGACCATTTCGATGCCGTGATCGCCGATATCAAGTTTCTAAATCGACAGGCCATCGTCACCAAGCTGTATCACAATATTTCCAACCGTTTCGCTAACCGGAAATACTTTCGGCTGCTACGGCGACACCTGCCCGAGACCCACAGCATACGGTTGTTTCCAGGAGTCGATATCTACAATCACGTGCTGGACCAGGAAGAGAGGGTCCACAAGCTGATTTTTCTCGAACGCCATGCCCTGGTGGATAGCGGCGGCCGCAAGATCAATGCCCTGACCACCAAAAGGCTCGAGCAGTGCCTTGCCGATCCAGCCCAGGGCATCGCCAATATTAATATCCAAAGCGTCCTGGAACGTATCCGCATACAGATCGACAACGGCTCCTACGACCGCGTCCATATTGTGCCCGCAGGAAAAAAAGCGCTCAAATACGAGCTATTCACAATCGAAGGCCACGGGACCCTGATAACCAACAACTACGGGGAAAGCTTCAAGCCCGTGGCGACCCAGGAAGACATACACCTGATCAACGGCATCTTGAACATCTACAAGCGCGAAGGCTTTCTCATACCACGCAGCCCGGCTTATATTCAGGCCCAGCGAGGCAATTTCTACGTCACCCTGTTTGATGACATCGTGGTGGGATGTGTGGAAAAGAAGCCTATCGACGAACAGACCGTGGAGATCGCGGCCCTGGCCATCTCCACCAGGTTTCGCAACCAACGGGTCGGTGTTTTCATGGTCCAGGCATTCATGCAAGAGATGCAGCGCCAAGGCTATAATCGGTTCATCTCCTTGACCAACAACCCGAGGCTGGAACAGCTCTACAAGCGGCTGGGCTTCGAAACCATCGTCCGGCCGGAGTACCGGGCGCGCCAGCTAGAGTCACCCGGCGTGACCACCTATTTTCTGGAAATCCGGAAAGTAAGCCGAGGTAATCAATGCGAGGCAAAAGTTTGATCATCAGGTATCACGGGAAGAGACAGGCATGACTTTACAAATTCTGATGTAACTACTCAGCGTAATGGCAAAAAGCACAAAAAAGCACGAACTGCAACAATTCTATCTCGAACTGTAACTGCTCAGAGTGCTTTAGGTTCGGTCATTCAGGTCTTTTCATAATAGCATCGCTATATGGAAAGGCCTGAAGGGCCGAAGATGAAGTGCTCTGAGTAGTTACATTCTGATTTGCCTGACGGGTTTCGTCCTGCTCTACTATGGCGGCCAATGGCTGGTCCAGGGGGCGTCGAGTCTTGCACGCGGCCTTGGGAGTAACCCCCATAGTCATCGGCCTGACCGTGGTGGCCTTGGGCGCCTTGGCACCCCAATTACTTGTAAGCGTGGTATTATCGATCAAGGCCTGAAGCATGATCGCCGCAGGCAACCTTATGGGCAGCAAGGTGTGCAATCTACTTGCCGTGTTGGGAGTTGCGGCCATGGTGCGTCCCATACCCCTTCCCGGTAGATTCTAGGCCTTTGGTCTCTGGAGCGACTACCTGGCCATGCTCTGCATCAGCGCCCTGCCGTGGCTGATAATGCGCAAAACCCTGACGCTCTCCTGCAAAGACGGCCTGATGCTGCCGGGCTGATATGGCGGCGATATAACCTGCCTGATTCTCAAGACGTGACAACCGGCTGCTCCGAATCTTTATGCGGCGCTCTACCCCTGGCCTTATCGGTATCACTCTTCAAAGTCACATCGGTTACATGAGAGATGGGCCACCAGAATTTTTGAATATTCACGATACTGATGCCCAGGGCCACAAGCACCACCGCCGCAATGATCGTGGGCGTGATGGGTTCTCGCAGTATCAGGCCGGCAGCGGCTACGCCGGAAATAGGCATGATGAAGATGAAACTGTGCAGCCTCGACGCGCCATAGCGTTGGAGCAGGTTGTACCAGGCCACGAACCCGAATGCCGCGCAGATCAGACTTTGATAAAGCACGGCCATAACTATGGTGGTGTCGATATGCCACCAGGCGACGTCATCCCACAACCAGCCCGCAAAAAACTGCAAGGGAGCCGCGCAGAGCATGGGGAAGAGCACTACTTGAAAAGGTGTGAAGCGGTGAATCACGGTTTTGGTATAAACGGCATTGGCAGCCCAGCACATGGCCGCCATAAAGACTATGGCATCCCCCGAACGCCATCCATGGCCCAGGATACCGTTATCGGCCAATACCAGGGCCACCCCGACGAAGCCCAGCACCAGACCCCAGAACTTGCGTTTGTTGATGCAGTCGCCGGGCAAGAAAAGATGGGCAAACAGCAGCACGAAAAAGGGGACCACGTTGACGATCAGCGCTCCTCGCGAGGCCAGGGTGCGGGAGAGCCCCAAGTAGAAGAGGGACTGTTCGATGATAAACAGGCCGCAAATAATCACCAGCGGCTTGAAGTTGCCCTTGCCCACCCATAACCTGCGGCCGGTGGTTAAAGCCCAGGCGGCAATCATCACCGCGGCCAAGGCAAACCGAATGCCGGCGGCGGTGAGCGGGCCGATGCCTCCGAGGCTGATTTTGATGGCCACGGCGTTGGCGCCGAAGATCATGCAGAGGGCCACGGTGGAGACCGAGGCCAGGGGTGTCAAATGGGGATCGTGTTGAGGGGGCATGGCGGAGAATCCAATTCGATAAGGTCAATAACACCGAATCTCTAAGGGTAATGACAGCGGCTGTCAAAACAAAACGTAACTACTCAGCGTAATGGCAAAAAGCACAAAAAAGCACGAACTATAACG
>CAZGPF010000139.1:0-4824 GCA_964527275.1 uncultured Desulfosarcinaceae bacterium | reverse complement strand
GAAGCGCAAGGCGATAAAATCGTGCTGCGTCCAGACCGCAAAAAAAGATAGTCCGGTCTTGAAGTGCAATCGATGGCCGCGCCACAAAACTTTGAGGGAGAGATTATTTGACCCACCTTACTCTCTCCTTGCCGATCCTGCATTTAAATTGTTGCCATCCAGAAGTCATTTAGGTGGACTCCAGCTATCCTTGGGGGTAGATCCAGCGCCGGGCGTACTCGAAATTACTGAGTACTTTGGCCGCTAGAGACGTTTACATTCTGCATAGAGACTGGTAGGTTCCGCCGTTGCCAAAGAGCCTGGGACCGCGCTTGCTGCGCGTCCTTGGGGCGCGGGCAAAAATAGCTTCACATTTCTCTATATTACACCAAAGATAGATCATGGACCGGCACAACCACAAAGAGGTTGATCGCCGCCGAACTTTCGGCATCATCAGCCACCCCGACGCGGGCAAAACCACCCTTACCGAAAAGCTGCTACTCTTCGGTGGCGCCATTCAGACTGCGGGCGCGGTAAAGGCCCGGAAGGCCCGCCGCCATGCCACCAGCGACTGGATGTCCATCGAAAAAGAGCGCGGCATCTCGGTGACGACGTCGGTGATGAAATTCAACTACCGCGATTACGAGATCAACCTGCTCGACACGCCGGGACATCAGGATTTTTCCGAGGATACATACAGGGTACTCACGGCGGTAGACAGCACCTTGATGGTCATCGACAGCGCCAAGGGCGTGGAGCCCCGGACCGAAAAGCTGATGGAAGTTTGCCGCATGCGCAATACCCCTATCATCACTTTCATCAACAAGCTGGACCGCGAGGGCAAGTCCCCCATCGATATTATCGATGAGATCGAGGAGAGGCTGCAGGTGGAGTGCACCCCACTCTCCTGGCCCATAGGCATGGGCCACAATTTTCGCGGCGTCTACAATCTGTACCGCAAACATTTGCACCTCTTCGAGCCTGGCCGCGATACCCTTGGCGGCGAAGGTGTGGTGATCACCGATCTTGACGACCCCATACTGGATGAACTGCTGGGAGGCCAGGCCGACAAATTGCGTCAGGATGTGGAACTGATCCAAGGCGCCACTGATCCTTTCGACCGGCAACACTATCTGCAAGGCAGCCAGACACCGCTCTTTTTCGGCAGCGCGATCAACAATTTCGGAGTCAAGGAGGTGCTAGACGCTTTTGTGGAGTTGGCCCCTCACCCCGGGCCGAGGGCTGCCATCTCCCGGGAGGTATCCCCCTATGAAAAGCCGTTTACCGGATTTGCCTTTAAGATTCAGGCCAACATGGACCCGGCCCATCGCGACCGTATTGCCTTCGTGCGGATCTGTTCGGGCAAGTTCAGCCGCGGCATGAAGGTGGTCCACCACCGCGTGGGCAAGGAGATGACCCTGACCAACGCCACGGTATTCAAGGCCCGGAACCGGCGGAACGTGCAAGAGGCCTATCCTGGCGACATCATCGGTATTTACAACCGCGGCACCATCAAGATCGGCGACACTTTTTCGGAGAAAGAGCTGTTGAAATTCAGCGGCATCCCCAATTTCGCCCCCGAGTTCTTCAAACGCGTGCGGTTGAAAAATCCGCTCAAGAACAAACAACTCCACAAGGGGCTCATGCAGCTCTCCGAAGAGGGTGCCGTGCAGGTATTCCGGCCGTTGACGGGCGGCGATTACATCATGGGAGCGGTGGGCGTGCTACAGTTCGATGTGACCATGGCACGGCTCAAGACCGAATACAATGTGGATGCCGTCTATGAACCGGTGGACTACAACGTGGCCCGCTGGGTAGGCAGCCACGATCGTAACAAACTGGCGGAGTTTGAGAAGCGTAACACCGCCAACCTGGCCAGAGACGCCGAAGGCCGCCTCTCCTTTCTCACCACCTCGGCATGGCAGCTAAATTTCTGCATGCGGCATTGGCCGGATATCGAATTTTACAAGACCCGGGATGTGAATTGACGTTCAATTGCAGCCCGCCCGGCGGCACGGCAGGCAGGCCCAAGGAGGAGAGCCAACGGATGGTCGCAGCTCCTTCACGAACGATATCCACCGTAAAAAAGAGCGCTCCATAACCAGCCAGGTTAGCGCATCAATGGGCGCTTGACAGCTTGAAAATCCCTGTGCGAGACTGACGGCATCTCTGATCGTAACTACTCAGCGTAATGGCAAAAAGCACAAAAAAGCACGAACTGCAACAATTCTATCTCGAACTGTAACTGCTCAGAGTGCTTTAGGTTCGGTCATTCAGGTCTTTTCATAATAGCATCGCTATATGGAAAGGCCTGAAGGGCCGAAGATGAAGTACTCTGAGTAGTTACCTCTGATCAAGGTGGAAGTTATGAAAGCCGAACGCTATAAAAAAATGGAAGAGAAGTTTCCTCTCATCGCCCATCGCTACCAGGATGCTGGTCCTCTTGAGATGACCGTCTCTCGGCTTGCTCGCGGCAACACGTTTAATATGCGGGTGGTGGGCCTGGAGGCCATCAAGAGATTTCGCCGCCTCAACCCCGATTGCGCCATTACGTTCAAGCCCAACCATCTCAGTGAGGCCGATTTTATCCTGCTCACCCTTCTTTTTCGCGAAAACGACATGCGCGTAGTCATCGAAGGCGGCGCCAACCTCTTCATCGATCACATCGACATCTTCAAGGATCTGTTGCCGCTGTTCGTCCATCCCGGTTTCAAGGACAGTTTGCCGGGTCGGGAACTGAGCATCGCACAATACCTAACCACACGCGGCGCATTCAAGATCTTCCGCGAACCCCAAAAGCTGTTATTGGATGACGGCGGCGAAGTCGCTATCGGCAAGAAGGAGATTCTTGCGCTCAGTAAGGCTTACCGCCACCACCTGGTAAAGACCCATGAGATGTATGTTACCTTCCCGGGCTACTCCAGCGTCAGAAGCGGGCTGATGGATCTGATCAAGAAAGAGGGGGTCAAAACCGGCCGCAGCTACACCGGCAAGTTCGACGGCTTCCACCACCTGCCTTTTCAAATGGATGTCGAAGCTGCAATGGATTCAGGCGTGGATGTTTATATCGTGAATGTGAACATCGCTTACGCGCCCGTGCTGGAGGATGAGAACTTTCTCGAACTGCTGCGCATGCAGGCGGATGGCGTTGGCAAAGGCCAGATCTACTTAAAAGATCTGGGCTATATCGTGGAGAAGTTTTGCCAAGACAAGCGTAAGGGCGAACTCTCCATCAAGTTCGGCCAGCCCTGGAAGATCGACACTACCCCGTTCAA
Source organism: uncultured Desulfosarcinaceae bacterium (assembly GCA_964527275.1). Lineage (GTDB taxonomy): Bacteria > Desulfobacterota > Desulfobacteria > Desulfobacterales > Desulfosarcinaceae > JARRKU01. The sequence goes on along the minus strand of CAZGPF010000139.1, from coordinate 1,570 downwards.
GGATCCCTTCATGGGTCGAAAAATTAAGAACGCCGCCATGAGCCTGGCCAAAAGCACATTCCACAAGACCCTTGCCATGCAGCCCATTTTTCCGGCTAACATCTACTTCACTGCCTTCGATCCCCACTTTGACCGCATCTCGATCCGCAATATGAAGGAGCGTATCGACGATATCCGCGATCACCTGCGCCATCTAGTCTGGGGCAAGCACAAACGGAGGGTCGACCTGCACTATGTACTAGATTATCGTAATCATATCTATGCGGCCGATGAGATCATCAACCGCACCTTCGATCTGTTCAATACCCAGCACAAACAGATCACCGCCAGGGACGGCGACATGTTCGTGGTCTACAACCACCATGTGGCCATGCAGTATCGTAACCATGTGGCCCATTTTTTCGAGAACCTGAAACATAGAGAAAAAAGAGAGTAACTACTCAGCGTAATGGCAAAAAGCACAAAAAAGCACGAACTGCAACAATTCTATCTCGAACTGTAACTGCTCAGAGTGCTTTAGGTTCGGTCATTCAGGTCTTTTCATAATAGCATCGCTATATGGAAAGGCCTGAAGGGCCGAAGATGAAGTGCTCTGAGTAGTTACAAAAGAGATTGACCATCGTCGCCATGCTCCATGCGCCCTAGGGTAAACTACCCTTTAGATCCAAGCCGAATGCCGCCGTGAATAAAAAACACATCGCCGGCCAGGGCTTCGTTACGATAGATGTCGCCCACCAAGGCGGCCACTTCCTGCGGTTCGATCAGCCGCCCGATGGGTACCTGATCGACGATCTTGTCCAATACCTTCTGCGGCATGCCTTTGACCAGGTCCGTGGCCACATATCCCGGTGCCACTGCCACACAGCGCAGCCGGTGGGCTAGGCCGCGGCGGAAAAATTCCGCAGTGAGTACCTTGGGCATCACCGAGACGGCCGCCTTGGTGGACGAGTAGTTGATCTGACCGGCGGTCCCCAGTGATCCGGTGGAGGAGATCAGGCAGATCAGGCCTTTACAGCCATTATCGATCATCCTTGCGGTACATTCGCGCACCGTGAGAAAAACACCGGTTAAATTGATATCGATGACCAGCTTGAACTGGTCCAGGGACATTTTACGATTGACCTTGCCTGTTTCCCGGCTGGTGGATAGCATCAAGCCATCTTTGATGATGCCGGCAGATGGCACCACCAGGTTGATCTTACCGAATCTCTCGATGGCGGTGTCGGCCAGCCGGGCACAATCGTCTTCGCGGGTCACATTACACACCACGGTGGCCACATGATCGTCAAACTCCTTATCAGCCTTATCCAGCGCATCTTCGGCGACATCACCGATTACTACCTTGCCTTGGTTGCGCACCCAATAGCGGGTCAATTCCAGTCCTATGCCGCTGGCGCCACCGGTGATCACCGCCACCGCATCTTTAATTTCCAACATCTTTACCTCCTTGGTATGTAGGGATAGGGATTGGCTCTCGCCAAATAATCCGTACGCGTTTGCAGGGCACCGAATCTCCTGCGTTGCCGGGCCTTTGAGGTACCAAAGTACATCTGCAGGCCCGGACGCCTTG
>CAZGPF010000138.1:0-4825 GCA_964527275.1 uncultured Desulfosarcinaceae bacterium | reverse complement strand
TTTTTTATGAAAGCCACAGCAAAAGATCTTCGGTTTCATGCAAAAGAACTTTTGAGCACTGTAAAGCGAGGGGAAGAAGTCATAATTACTTATCGGGGTAAACCCTGTGCTAAATTAGTTCCTTATGATGAGCATAAAAAAAGGGATAGAAAATTCAAAACTAATTTGTTTGGTATGTGGAAAGATAACCATGGTATTGAAGATGTTGATAATTATGTCCGGGATTTCAGAAAAGGAAGATTCTAAATGGTAGTCGATACTGATGTCTTGATTTGGTATCTCAAAGGGAATGAAAATGCATTTGAGGCCCTTGAGGAGTTAAATAAGTTCTCTATTTCAGTCGTAACATACATGGAACTCGTTCAAGGAATGAGAAACAAAAAAGAATTAAATAGTTTGCGGCAGGCCCTTAAAATCTGGAATACCAAAATTATCTATATATCGGAGGATATTTCCGCTAAAGCAATGTTCTTTGTAGAACAACATTTTCTCAGCCATGCAATTCAATTGGCCGATGCGCTCATCGGTGCAACGGCAATCTTTTGTGGGGAGCCCATACTTACCGCTAATGAAAAGCACTACAATGTTCTAAAAGATCTTCAAATTAAAAAATTCAGACCATAACTCCATAAAAAAATCATCCATCTCAACAATCAAAATGCTACGCATAGAGAACAAAAGGGTCAGATCTTCATTCTTGACAAATATTGTTTATTTTCAATCTCCTTAATTTTTTTAGCGCCCTGCTGCTATGCATTCTTTCTTCCATCCTGCGGCTCGCCTGAAAACACCGGACTCACCGATACAAAAATAGGCGCCGATCTCTTTTAACCTGAAGCGTTAGGAGACGTTGTTGATGTAAGAAGCTTGTAAATTGAATCTGCGGATAAACAGGGGGAAGCTAATCAGCGGCTACCGCTCACCGACTCGACGATTGCCTGCAGGCCTGCGGCGTCGTTGCTGAATATCCAGTCGACGCCCCGGTGCAATTCTCGAAAAAGAGAGTTGCGTGTTCCCGGAAATCCCGTGCCCACGGCTTGATGCCTGGCATGGTGCCGCCTTATCATGGCCGTATGCAGCGGCAGGTAGTGGCCGCACAGACCGCCCCATCCATGGTCAAGAACCCAACGGCTAAAACTGCCGGGCCAAGCCGTGGAGACGGCCACCATGGTTGAGGGGGGCAATCCAGAAAATGGCAGCAGCATCTCGGGGTGTATGCTGAGCAGATGAAAATCCGCGCCCGGCTCTAAGGGCCGCAAAATCTTTTCCAGCCTTATCACTTGACGACCTTGATCCCTCCATGGTTCCTGCTTGATTTCGATCATCAGGTGGAGGCGGTTGCCAAATTGGGCCACCACCCGGGCGAGGCTCGGGATGGCGGGATAGCGCCTGCGCAATCCCGGGAGGGTAAATTCGTCGATGCGGCGGCGCGCGCCGTACACTCGGAGCAGGTCCGGGTCGTGGAACACCACCGGCCACAGGTCGCGGGTCCAGCGGATATCCATTTCGATCCCCCAGACACCGGCGGCGGCGGCGCTCTCAAAAGCGGCGATACTGTTCTCCATGCGGTTCAGGTTGTCATGCTGGCCGCGGTGAGAAATAATCCGGCAGCGCGCCAGCCGCTCCTCACTGGGCACCGCTTGGGGCCAGCGGTCGACCAATGCGTCAGCTAAGCGCGGTAATATGCGTTCAATCGAAGGATGCAAGAGCGGCACGTCTCATGAGTTGATGAACCTTCAACCTAAATCGTATTGCTACTTCGTTGGAGCGTGGGAGCCGGAGTGAATCGCCACCCAAGAATCAGCTAACACCTTTTTATGACGGTGTTGACGGCGCTGTCCACAATTTTCTCCCTTTGACGATCTATGCCACACCCGGCTCTTACTTACCGACGCGCGGCCGAATTTAATTGTGTTCTCTTGCTGCGGCGCTTACATTGACGCCGTCGCTAACAATCTTGCCTTTGATCATCTATTTGATCAACCGGGTTGATCAACAAGGGGCTCAACCATGAAGAACCGCAGGTATCGCATTGGGGCCGTGCTGTTTGACTTCGACGGCACCTTGACCCGGCCGGGCGCTCTTGATTTCAAGACCATGCGCCAGGCTATCGGCTGCCCCGCAGGCATGCCGATGCTGGAGTTTATTCAATCGATCTCAGACCGGGCCAGGAGACGAACCGCCCGGAGGCGGTTGGAGGCCTTTGAAATTGAGGGGTCCAAGGCCTCGCAAGCCAACCCCGGTGCTTCGGCATTGATCGCTCGACTCAAGGCCCAAGGCATGCCCATGGGTATTGTCACACGCAACAGCCGGGCATCGGTATTGCGGGCCATGGAGAATTTCGAACGGATCCATGTAGATGATTTCGATCTGATCCTGACCCGCGACGATCCCCTGCCCCTCAAACCCAGTGGCGCGGGTATCGTCTGGGCAGCCGGGCGGCTCAAACAGGACGTGGATGAGATCCTGATGGTGGGTGACTTCATTTTCGACATGCAGGCCGGCCGCGCCGCCGGGGCGTTGACGGCACTGCTCGACCCGCGCCAGAGCCCTGACCTGGCCGAGACAATATGCGATTTTCGCATTCGGCACCTCAAGGAGATCGAAGCCATCGTGAACGCCGGTCTGCCCCCTGCCGGCGGCAAGACAACCGGGTAATATTGACAAAAAGGCGTGATCATCGAAGGCACGGCCATTATCGTCCCTCTCTTTTGATCTATCGACTACACGTTAACCACCTTACCAAAATAGTCTTGACTTGCACTGCCTGGCAGCTTATCGTCTATCAACGATTAAACAGGGGAGGTAAGTGTGGCATCCAAGGTAAGGTGGGCCAGCGGGGCAAAAAACGCAGCCCAATCGATATCTTTGGACACCGAACGCCTGGCAGCTATCTGCAAGGCTCTGGCCCACCCGGCAAGAGTCTCTATCGTGGCGCACCTGAAGCAGCTGGAACAGTGTGTTTGCGGAGAGCTCGTGGATGCCCTGCCCTTAGCCCAATCCACCGTCAGTCAGCACTTGAAGATATTGAAGTCCGTTGGCGTGGTGCGCGGCAGGATTGAAGGCCCGCGGACCTGTTATTGCCTCAATGGCGATGTTTTAGATGAATTAACAACCCTGTTGGGTAAACTATAGCCTTGGATAGGAGAGCAATCCTCCCAACATACCAGAAGGTAGTTGATGATGAACCAGAAAAACGAAGGCGACTGTGCCTGCACCGCGACTCAAAATCGGGAGTCAGACGATCACTCTTCCCTGGAGATGCTGCCCATGTTCGACGCGGCGGCCGCTGCTGAACCGTGCTGCGGTCCACCGGCTGCTCCCCGTTGCGGCGACCATGAACGGCCCGGCTACGTGCTGTCTCATTTTGTGGATGATTTTGCGGTCGTGCCCGTCGGCAGGGTGCCCCTGGTCAAGACCGCCTTGACGCTTAGGGATCGCCTGGGGACGCTGCGCGTTCGCATGGGTATCGCCCGCGACGATTACAGGATGCCGCCGGGTCTCTATGCCGTGGGCCGACCCGCCGAGACATCGCCGGTGCTGGTGACCGCCAACTACAAGCTCAGCTTCGATCATCTGCGCAAATGGCTGGGGGGCATCGACGCCTGGCTGCTAGTGCTGGACACCCGGGGCATCAACGTCTGGTGCGCGGCCGGCAAGACGACTTTTGGCACGGCCGAGGTGCTGCGGCAGGTCAAGACGTCCAGACTTGCCGAGGTGGTCTCGCACCGCAAGCTGATACTGCCTCAACTGGGTGCGACGGGTGTTTCGGCCCGCATGGTAAAAAAAGGCTGTGGTTTCGAGATTGTGTGGGGGCCCATCCGCGCCCGGGACTTGCCGGCTTTCCTGAAGGCCGGCTGGAAGGCCACGGATGCCATGCGGAGGATGACATTTTCCACCTGGGAGCGGTTGGTGCTGGTGCCGGTGGAGTTGGCGCCGCTCCCCAGGCCGCTCCTGTGGACCTTGCCAGCCCTGTTCGTACTCTCCGGGATCGGCGGGCGGATCTTTTCATTTTCGGCGGCCCTGGAGCGCGGCTTGAGCGCACTGCTACTGACCCTCGTGGGCATCTTTGCCGGAGCGGTCGTGGTGCCTCTCTTGCTCCCCTGGATTCCGGGACGCGCCTTTGCCCTCAAAGGCATCCTTGTCGGCGGTCTCTTGAGCGGGGCCGCGGTGACGGCCCTGAGCGCGACGGCCCAGCTCACCTTCTGGCCGGGCCTGGCCCTGGTGCTCTATGCCACGGCGGTCAGCTCCTATTTGGCCATGAATTTCACCGGCAGTACGCCCTTCACCTCCCCCTCGGGAGTGGAGAAGGAGATGCGCCGGTTCATACCTGTTCAGTTGGGCGCCGTGGTGGTGGCGGCCTTTATCTGGGTGGGCGCTGGTTTTTAGTAGAGCAACTGGACGCCGCCGCTGTGCTGAACATTTAACGGCCCTCCTGCATGGCCGGGAAGAGACAAGACATATGCGCTCCTTACGCTATCTTGAAGATGTGGTGACCCTATCCCTGAACGCCGATGCCTGCGTGGGCTGCGGTATGTGTATTCTGGTCTGTCCTCATGGCGTGCTGGCCATGGAGGGCCGCAAGGCCGCTATCGTCGACCTCGATGGCTGCATGGAGTGCGGCGCATGTTCCAGGAACTGTCCCGTCGAGGCTCTCACCGTGACGCCGGGGGTGGGGTGCGCCTCCTATATCATCCAGGTCTGGCTCAAGGGCAAGGAGAACGCGTCCTGCGGCGGACCGTGCTGCTAGCCATAGTGACCTTTAGAAAAAGATTTGTAACTACTCAGAGCACTTCATCTTCGGCCCTTCAGGCCTTTCCATATA
>CAZGPF010000137.1:0-4875 GCA_964527275.1 uncultured Desulfosarcinaceae bacterium | reverse complement strand
TGCAAGGCGTCCGGGCAAAGCAGATGTACTTTGGTACCTCAAAGGCCCGGCAACAAAGCAGATTCGGTGCCCTGTGAACGCTTACCGCGACGGTCATAAGGAGCAAGCATGGAGCCTGTCATAATCAACACCGGCAAGCCCGCCGTCCTGACCTCCGACTCTTTGCATGATGAATTCAACCGCTGTTTTCATTGCCGCTGCTGCGGCAGTGGCTGCCCTTTTATCAGGGCCATGGACCATCCCCCCAACAGTATCATCCGCATGCTTCAATTCGGGCTTGTAGACCAGGCCTTGGCCAGCAGTACCATTTGGACTTGCGTGGCATGTAACACTTGCTCCATGGAGTGCCCCATGGCCATCGATATTCCGGGGGTCATGGAGCGCCTGCGCCATCTGGCGCTCAAAAAAGGTGCGGCCGTGGCCGAACCGGATGTACTGTATTTCCATCAAGCCGTGATCGGATCGATCTTCCGCTACGGCCGCACCCACAAGTTAGACATCATGCTGCGCTTTAAACTCACCACCCGGCGCTGGCTGGAAGACTGGCAGGTGGGCCTGAAAATGCTGGCCAAACGCAAACTCGACCTGCGGCCCTCCAAAGTCAAGCGGCTCGACAGAGTCAAGGCGCTATTTCCGGCCCAGACTGAAGATATCGTCGATGAGTGACAGCCTGTTCTCATATTTCCCTGGCTGTTCCCTGGCCACCACGGCCAAGGAGAACAATGCCTCGCTTTACAATGTGGTGCAAGAGCTGGGGATCGGCTTGGTGGAACTTGAAGACTGGAATTGCTGCGGCAGCTCCTCGGCCCACAGCATCGACGCAACCCTGGCCGACCAATTGGCCATGCGCAACCTCTACCTGGCCCCGCCGGACCGTCCCCTGCTCATTGCCTGTCCGAGCTGCAACCTGAGGCTGCGAGGCGCCAATATCAAACTGCAAACCGATGCCTCGGCGCGTCGGCGCTATGAGGAGCTGTTTGGCCGCCCGGCCAATGCGGACCTTGAAATCCTCCATTTTTTCGAGCTGCTGGACCGTATCGACTGGAAAAAGATCAACAAAGTGCGTGGCGGCACTCTCAACAACCTGAAGTTCGCCCCCTATTACGGCTGCATGCTGGCGCGCCCGCCGGCAATGAAACAGATGCAAAACTACCACGGCCTGATGGAAAAGATCCTCAGCGGCTTGGGCGCCACGCCGATTTCGTGGGGCTACGGCGCAAGGTGCTGCGGCACTTTCCTCTCCGTGGTGCGGCCCGACGTGGTCGGCTCCTTGGTGCGGCAAATCATAGGCCACGCCAAACAGGGCCGCGCCGACTGCATCGTCACCGCCTGCGCCATGTGCCACATGAACCTGGAAATCCGCGGCGACCCCAAAAACACGTTACCGGTGTTTCACTTTTCGGAAATCCTGTCGCTGGCCTTCGGGCACGCCGATGCCGACGCCTACTTCGCGCGGCACCTCATAGATCCCCGGCCCATGTTAAAACGCTGCCGCTTGATGTAACTACTCAGAGCACTTCATCTTCGGCCCTTCAGGCCTTTCCATATAGCGATGCTATTATGAAAAGACCTGAATGACCGAACCTAAAGCACTCTGAGCAGTTACAGTTCGAGATAGAATTGTTGCAGTTCGTGCTTTTTTGTGCTTTTTGCCATTACGCTGAGTAGTTACCGCTTGATTACCTGAAAAGCTCCCGCCTGGCGCCCCATTGCGCCACACCTGCAAAGCATCTAGGCACCACGGATAGCTCATCCGAACGGCAATGTGATTGACCCGTCCCATAAGATGGATTATTAGAGCGGTTATTATGCATAATGGAAAATAGAATCATGAACCTGTTAAAAGTACTGCAAAAACCGACCCTGCAAAGCCTCTCCAAGACCTGCGGTTGAGCGGCTAAAATCGACCCGGTCGGGCTCGGAGCGCTGCTGGCTGGTCTGCCCCAGTCAGATGATCCCAACTTGTTGGTGGGCTTCAACACCAATGACGACGCGGGTGTATATCGTCTCAGCGACGACATGGCCCTGGTGCTCACGACCGACTTCATCACCCCCCCGGTCAATGATCCGTACCTGTTTGGTCAGATAGCGGCGGCCAATGCCCTGAGCGATATCTATGCCATGGGTGCGCAGCCCAAGGTCTGCCTCAACCTGGTCTGTTTTCCTTCCAGGAAGCTGCCGCCGCAAGATCTCGACCAGATCGTAGCCGGCGCATTGACCAAGATCACCGAAGCGGGCGCTGTGCTGGCCGGCGGCCATTCGGTTGAAGACGATGAACCCAAGTTCGGCCTCTCGGTGGCTGGTGTTGTGCATCCCGAAAAGTACTGGACCAATGCCGGCGCCAAGCCGGGGGACCTGCTGGTGCTCACCAAGCCGTTGGGCAGCGGCGTGCTCTTCAACGCCAACCTCAAGCAGGGACGGGTTTCCGAACAGGCCCTCTCTGCATGCCTAGCGGCATTGACCACCTTAAACCGAAAGGCCGCAGAGGCCATGCGGGCCTTCGATATTCACGCGGTCACCGATGTCTCGGGCTTCGGTCTGGCCGGGCACGCCCTGGAGATGGCCAAAGCCTCGGGCGTGGCTATCAGCATTGAGATGCAATCTTTACCCATCATGGATCAGGCCCTTGCCATGTATCGTAAAGGGGTCACTACGGGTGTCAACGCCTTCAACAAGGAGCTGGTAGCAAGGCATATGGTCATCGACAAGTCACTAGAGCGATGGCATCAGGAGATCATCTACGACCCGCAAACCAGCGGCGGCCTGCTGGTGGCCCTGCCGGCCGGCCAGGCTCCCCAATTGATTCGCGCCTTGCAGGATATCCGCTCCCCGGCGGCCGCCCTCATCGGCAAGATCACCCCCGTTGACGGTACAACCCACCTCAATTTCGGCCTGCCGGGATGATGCCCGCTTACGGCGAGCCACATCGATATTTCATGGAGGCTAAATTCTCCCGAACAGTAAGCAAATCCGGTCATACCGTTACTTGACATCAATTCGTCGCCTGAGCTAAGAGAGGTCTTTTTAATCCTATGATTCAGGAGAAGCAAATGTTTCGACCCCAGATTAAAATCGTGGACTGCACGGTGCGCGACGGTGGATTGATGAACAGATGGCAATTCGATGATGAATTTGTGGAGCAGGTTTACCTGGCTGACACTGCGGCGGGTATCGATTATATGGAGATCGGCTACCTCAGCTCCGAATCGTCTTTTTCGCGTGATGAGTTCGGCCCCTGGAAGTTCTGCGCCGAACCTGACCTGCAACGCATCATAGGCCACAACGGAGAGAAAAAGATCAAATTATCGGCCATGGCCGATATCGGACGCATCGCCTTCGAGGACATTCCCCCCGCTCCGGAGAGCTCTCTGGATATGGTGCGCGTAGCCTGCTATGTCCACCAGATGGACAAGGCCATCGCCCTGGCCCACCACTGCATTGACAAGGGCTATGAAACCACCATCAACCTGATGGCCGTCTCCACCGTAGGACCTCGGGACTTGAAAGAGGCCCTGGAAGATATCTCCAAATGCCGGGTCCCGATTATCTACCTGGTGGACAGCTTCGGCGCCTTTTACTGCGAAGATATCGATATACTTTCAAAGATGTACATGAATGCCTTGCCGGACAAGACCATCGGCATCCATACCCACAACAACCAGCAACTGGCGTTCTCCAATACAATCTCGGCCATTATCAACGGCGCCAACTACCTGGATGCCAGCCTCTACGGTATCGGGCGCGGCGCTGGCAACTGCCCCCTGGAGCTGCTCATCTCCTTCTTGAAAAATCCCAAATTCAGGGTCAAACCCCTGATTGAGGTGATCGAAAAGCAGATCTTTCCATGGACCAAAAAAATCGATTGGGGCTACTTCATCCCCTATATGATGACCGGGGTACTGAACCAGCATCCGAGGACGGCCATGGCTCACATGGAATCCGACCACAAAGATAAGGTTACCGACTTTTTCGAGCAGATGACCAATCCAAGCGCTCTGGTGTAATAGACCACGACCAGCGGCTCACAAGGCAGCGCGCTTCTGCTTCGTCGGAGAGCACCGGAGGGACGTAAAACGGGTTGCGGAGGTATTATGCTCAATCTGAACCTGACTCTCGTCCAGGCACCCCTGGTATGGGAAAATATCGATGCCAACCTGGAGCGCTTCGACGCCTGGATCGATGCCCTGGACGAGCCCACCGACCTGATCATACTGCCGGAGATGTTCTCCACGGGCTTCAGCGTGGCCTCGGCGAACCTGGCCGAAAGCATGCAGGGCAAAGCAGTCAACTGGATGCGCCGCAAGGCTGCGGAGAGGAACGCGGTGATCACCGGCAGCCTTATGATCACCGAAAATCAACGCTGCTACAATCGCCTGATCTGGGCCCGGCCCGACGGCCGCCTGGACGCCTATGACAAGAGACACCTGTTCCCCGGCGGTGAGGATGCAATCTGTACGGCGGGCCGTGATTTGCTCACTGTTGAGTTGCAGGGCTGGAAGGTGAGGCCCTTTATCTGCTACGACCTGCGCTTTCCCGTCTGGAATCGCAACATCGATAAGGCCTACGACCTGGCAATCTATGTAGCCAACTGGCCCGCGCGGCGCGCCGCCCACTGGCGCATCTTGCTTCAGGCCCGGGCCATCGAGAACCAGGTGTTTGTAGCGGCCGTCAACCGCGTGGGCCAGGACAGCAAGGGCCACCACTTCAGCGGCTTTTCCACACTCATCGATCCCAAGGGGCAAAGGCTTTTTGAACAGCAGGATCTAGCCTGCCGCCCTACCCTGACCCTCAGGCGCGAGGCCCTGACCCGCTACCGCGATAAGTTCCCTGCCTGGATGGATGCGGACGGCGACATGGTTCGGATCGTGGAACCGC
>CAZGPF010000136.1:0-4911 GCA_964527275.1 uncultured Desulfosarcinaceae bacterium | reverse complement strand
CAGCGATCTTTTATTTATCAACATCAGATACCGATCCTGGGAATTATGAACGACCGAATCGAACCTAAAAGGGTGCGTGCCCTGGGGCTCTGCTCCGGTGGCCTGGACAGCATTCTGTCGGCCCTGGTGTTGCGTCGGCAGGGAGTCCATGTAGAGTGGGTCACCTTCGAGACGCCCTTTTTTGCATCCCGCAAGGCGCGCCAGGCCTCCGAGCATGTCGGGGTCCCGCTGCATGTGCGGGAGATCACCACAGACTATCTTAAAATGCTCACCAACCCGCCGGCCGGCTACGGCAAGAACATGAATCCCTGCCTCGATTGTCACGCGCTGATGTTTAAAAAGGCCGGTGAGCTGATGCGGGAACTGAATTTTGATTTCCTGTTCAGCGGGGAGGTCCGGGGTCAGCGCCCCATGTCCCAGAACGCCAATGCCCTGCGTTATGTGGCCAAAAATTCCGGCTTTGGCGACCATATCCTGCGGCCCTTGAGCGCCTTGTGCCTGCCGGCAACTCCCATGGAGCAAAATGGATTGGTGGACCGTCGACAGCTACTCGATTTTTCCGGACGCTCGCGCAAACCCCAGATCGCATGGGCACAAGAGATGGGGATCACCCGTTATCCCGCGCCCGCAGGCGGCTGCCTGCTGACCGACAAGGGCTTTTCCGGACGGCTCAAGGATCTTTTCGACCACCATAGCGGATATGCGGTCTCCGATCTGCACCTGCTCAAACATGGACGCCATATGCGCCTCACTCCGCAAGCCAAAATCGTGGTGGGTCGCACTCAGCAAGACAATGAGCGCATCATGCGCCATTGCGACGCCCGTAAAGATGTCGTCATCCGAGGAAAAGACTATCCCGGCCCCACCGTGGTACTGCCCGGCGGCGCTCCCCAGGCAGTCCGTTTGCTGGCCGGCGCCATCTGCGCCGGCTACGGCAAGTCCCCGCAGTCGGCCACCGTGCGCGTAGAGGTCACGCAAGCGGGCGAGACCGAAACCATATCTGTACTTCCCATCCCACCTGGGGATGCGCGACGCTATCTGATAAGATAGGCATCGCGCTGCCTCAACTGTCCGCAGGCGGCCATGATATCCGAGCCCTTGCTGTAGCGCACGATGCTGGTGAAGTGTTTTTTGATAAGCATCGATTGGAAGGCCTGGATGCGTTTTTGGTCGGGGCGCTGGAACTCGCCGCCCGGGAAAGCATTGAAGGGGATCAGGTTGATCTTGGCCTTCACCGATGCCAGAAGGCTGGCCAGTCGGCGGGCGCAGTCCGGCGAGTCATTGAGATCTTTGAAAAGGATGTATTCAAATGTGATCTTGCGGCCCCTGGCAAGCGGGTATCGCCGGCACGCATCCAGCAGGTCGGCGATGGGATACTGGCGGTTGATGGGCATCAATTGCGTCCGCTGCGCGTCGTCGGTGGCGTTGAGCGAAACCGCCAGGTTCACGCGCGTATCGCGGCCCAGGTCGATCATGCGCGGCACCAGCCCGGCGGTAGAGACGGTGATGCGGCGCACGGCGATCTTCATGCCCCAGTCGCTGTTGGTCAATATCTCCAGCGCCGGCAGCAGTTGCCGGTAGTTGGCCAGGGGCTCGCCCATGCCCATAAAGACCAGGTTGGTCAATTGGGCAGGCTCGGGCATCCGCTTGCGCACCTCCAACACCTGGCCCACGATTTCGGCGCTGGTCAGGTTGCGCAGCAGGCCGTTTTGACCGCTGACGCAAAAGCGGCATCCCTGGGCGCACCCCACTTGGCTGGAGAGACAGAGGGTATAGTGATTTTTCTCGGCAATCAGCACGCTCTCCACGGTTTGGCCGTCCCGCAGGCCGAAAAGAAATTTGCGGGTGCCGTCTGCGGCGGTGAGGAGCTTGACCACCGGCATGTGCGCGATTGTAAAATGGGTTGCTAACAAGGTCCTCAACTCCAGGCTCAAGTCGCTCATGCGCCCGAAATCGTCGGCCATGCGAAGATAGAGCCATTTAAGAATTTGATCGGCCCGGAAGGCACGCACCTTGCGGCGGGTCAGCCACTCGATCAGCGCGTCGCGACTCAGGGTTTTGATATCGATGGTCATGGGTCTCTTGGAATGCGCCCCAAAGGCCGACTTGTGCCCTTGCCCCTTGGTTGCATTGGTGTTATATGACGCCGGGCTACGGGTCGATAAAGCGCCGGCAAGCGGCGGTTTGTTTGCTTGACTTATCACCTATATCAGTTTATTTTCAAGGCTTTATTGTCGTAGGCGGCAAGGATTATGTTTGACGGCTTGAGTGAAAAACTGGAATCTGTCTTTAAGCGTCTCAAGGGCCACGGAATCCTGACGGAAAAAAATATTTCCGACGGGCTGCGTGAAGTTCGCATGGCGCTGTTGGAGGCCGACGTCCACTTCAAGGTGGTCAAACAGTTTATCGACGAGGTCAAGCAGCGCGCCCTGGGTCAGGATGTGATGACCAGCCTCACCCCCGGTCAACAGGTGGTTAAGATCGTCAACCAGTCGCTGACCGACCTGATGGGCGGCCGGCATGAAGCCCTTAACCTGGCCGGGACCCATCCTGTGGCCCTGATGCTGGTGGGTCTGCAAGGCTCGGGCAAGACCACGACTGCCGGCAAGCTGGCCATTCAATTGCGCAAACAGGGACGCAAGCCCTACCTGGCGCCGGCCGACGTATACCGCCCGGCGGCCATCGACCAGCTCCAAAAACTGGGAGCCCAGTTGGACGTGCCCGTCTATGCGTCCAGCACCGACATGAGCCCGGTGGATATTTGCCAGCAGGCACGCGTGCAAGCCCAAAAGATCGGCTGCGACACGGTGATTATAGACACCGCCGGCCGTCTGCATATCGATGCAGAGTTGATGGCTGAACTGAGGGACATTAAAAAGAGCGTTCAGCCTGCGGATATATTGCTCGTGGCCGATGCCATGACCGGCCAGGATGCCGTGAACATGGCCAAGGCCTTTGACGATGCCCTGAGCATCGGCGGCGTGGTGCTCACCAAAATGGATGGTGATGCCCGCGGCGGAGCGGCCCTCTCCATCAAATCGATCACCCAAAAGCCGATCAAATTCATCGGCGTGGGTGAAAAGCTCAGCGACCTGGAGGCCTTTCATCCCGAGCGTATGGCATCGCGCATTCTGGGCATGGGCGATGTGCTGACCATGATTGAGAAGGCTCAGGATGCAATGGATGCCAAGGAGGCGGCCGCCCTTGAAAAGAGACTGCGCAAAAATCAGTTTACCCTGGAGGATTTCAAGAACCAGCTGGCCCAGGTACGTAAAATGGGATCATTGTCCGATCTGATGGGCCTGATCCCCGGTATGGGCAATCTGAAACAGATGAAGAACTTGCAGGTCGATGACAATGAGTTGACGCGTATCGAGGCCATTATCAATTCCATGACACCCGGGGAACGGAGCCGGCACACCATAATCAACGGAAGCCGGCGGCGGCGCATCGCCAAAGGCAGCGGCACCCGCGTGCAAGAGGTCAACCAGTTGCTGAAGAACTATACCCAGACCATGAAAATGATGCAGAAAGTGAGAAAAGGCGGCATGCGCGAACTGGGTCGCGGCTTTATGTCGCTCTAAACTATTTGTAACTACTCAGCGTAATGGCAAAAAGCACAAAAAAGCACGAACTGCAACAATTCTATCTCGAACTGTAACTGCTCAGAGTGCTTTAGGTTCGGTCATTCAGGTCTTTTCATAATAGCATCGCTATATGGAAAGGCCTGAAGGGCCGAAGATGAAGTACTCTGAGTAGTTACAACTATTTAAGGAGAGTAACCCCATGTCAGTAAAAATTAGATTGGCTCGCCACGGAGCGAAGAAACGCCCATATTACCGAATCGTGGTGGCAGACAGTGAAAGTCCTCGCGACGGCCGGTATCTGGAGAACGTCGGCACGTACGACCCCCTGCAAGAGCCCGCCAAGGTCACGCTTCAATCCGAGCGTATTCAATACTGGCTGCAACAGGGCGCAATTGCCACCGATACCGTCAAGGGCCTGCTGAAAAAAGAGGGCGCCGCAGACCAGACGGCACCATAAACAAGCGGCACGACTGATCATTCAACGGCCAAGCCAAGAGGAGGGGCCATGAAAAAGCTGATCAAATATATTGCCAAAGCCATGGTAGACTATCCAGAACAAGTGACGGTGACGGAGGTCGCCGGCAGCCAGACATTGGTGTTGGAACTCAAAGTGGCCAAAGAGGATCTGGGTAAGATCATAGGCAAACAGGGGCGCACCGCCCGTGCCATGCGGACTATTTTAAGTGCGGCAGCTGCCAAAACCAAAAAACGAACGGTCCTTGAAATCATCGAATAGACCAACCGATCTGATAGCCATGGGCAAGATCGTAAAGGCTCATGGTATCCGCGGAGTCGTCAAGGTTTACGCCTATACGGCATCCACGTCGAATTTTGATCTTTATGATGCCTACATCCTGACCGACACCAACGGACGCCAGCAAATATACGAGCGTCTGTGGGCCAAACCCCACAACAGGAATATCGTCCGCCTGGCACTGAAAAATGTGACCTCCCGCGCAGAGGCCCAATCCCTGGCCGGGTCCATGGTGATGATCCCCAGAGACCAGCTGCCGCCTCTCGAAGATGACACTTACTACTGGAGCGATCTGATAGGCATGGCGGCGCGGCTGCCGAATGGAGAGTACCTCGGACGGGTCAAGCAGATCCTGCCCACCGGGGCCAACGATGTCTATGTGATCGAGAGACCCGCCGACTGTCACGCCGACGAGATCCTGCTACCGGCCATCGCCTCGGTAGTCCTGGAGATTGATCTCTCCCAAAGAGTTATGGTTGTGGCGATACCCGAGGGACTGAGCTGATGTAAGCGTTCCCAGGGCACCGAATCTGCTGCGTTGCCGGGCCTTTGAGGTACAAAAGTACATCT
>CAZGPF010000135.1:0-4920 GCA_964527275.1 uncultured Desulfosarcinaceae bacterium | reverse complement strand
TATGGAAAGGCCTGAAGGGCCGAAGATGAAGTGCTCTGAGTAGTTACTTTCCTTTAAGCGTCCCTGATCCACAGATAGTCATGACCATCTTCCTGAGTACCATGCCCTGCTCCTGGGGACTCGATTTCAGCTTCAGATCCCCCTGATTGAGCAATTGCATGGCCGTGATCAGCTCATCCAGGCTGAACTTTTCCGATTTTCGCACTGTTTGGAATACCGGGTAAGCGTTTTTGGGGTTGGGGGCCAATACCACGCCGCTGGTTTTCCGTTTGGCAGCGCCCGGGTTTTCGGCGTCGGATAGCGGCCCGTCCCAGAGGGCTATCTGTTCGAGGTTATGCCGGTCAAAGTCTTGAATGCCGGGCATGACCCGTTTTTGAAATAGGGAGTAGGAGAGGCCCGGCCTCCAGGGCTGGCCCCACTGGCTGCGGGTAAAATCCTTGGCCACCAGTAGTTTGCGGATCTGGTTGACCAGGGCGGCCAGTATCTGCGGCCCGTACAAACCGGCAGTCAGCAGGACATTTACCTGGAAGAGCGCCTCCAGAAGATCGCGATCGGCAACTGCGTTTGTGAGTTCGAACACCGGGTCGATCTTCGTGCGTCGCAGCACGCTATCGATGTCGCGGGTTGTTATCTGGTCGCGCGCGCCGGCGAAATCGATCAATTTTTGCACATTATGGCCGAAGAGACGCGGATCGAAACTCGTCAGCTCACACAGTTTCTGAAAAGCGCCGGCGGCCAGCTTCATGCCCGCAGCGGCCAGTTTGCGATCCAATATTTGCCGCAACACCACCTGCTGGGCGATCTTGTCGGCGCGTCGCTCGCCCAGGGGCACGCTGCAATCGATCACCATGCCGCCATCACGAATCTGTTTATAGAGTTTGCGGTTCTTATGCACCTTGGAATTGACCGTCATAATCAGATGGTGGCCTTTGGGGAACCCCTTTTCAAGGGCGCGTTGCAGCGCCTCCTGGCCCTGGGTTGCCACGGCAGACCAGCCTTTGTCCAAACAATAGCGCCTCAGCTTATCTACCCCTTCGGACCCGATTTGACCGAACAGGGTATTGACCGCTTTCTCATAGGGCCTTTGGAGTGGGGTGGCAAAATCGATCTCCAGACGGCCACAAAGAGTGCGAAACAAATTGGCGGCACGATTCAGATCCCCGTCCGCATAAGCATCGGATATATTCTCCACCAGCTTTTCGTTCCCGGATTGGACCTCGAAGAGCTTGGCATCGTTGAACACTACGATCTTGGGGCCTGGAAGGAGGCCGAAGGTATTCATTTTCTCCAGAAGGTCGGGTATATTTTCAACCACCCCCTCCACGGTGTCGCAGTTCAAATCCTTATGGGCCTCTCCCAGCAGCTTATTGACCAGGGCCGTGCGGGACTGATCCACCAGCATCTCCTGCCCATGGATCAGGCAGACTCGGGGCAGGTCTGCGGCCGACATCTTCTCAATGCGGCCTGCAAGCTGGTTGTGATGAAGTTCTTGCATACCAACGGATGCCTGTTGTCAAAATGGTAATTTTTTAAAAACAATGTGCGCGATGAATATGCCCGCGCCGATGGTCACGGCGCTGTCGGCGACATTAAATGTCGGCCAGTGGAGGTGGGCAACATAGAAATCAAGGAAGTCGACCACCTCTCCCAATCGCAGTCGGTCGATGAGATTGCCTGCGGCCCCTCCGAAAATCAGGGCCAGTCCGAACCGCAAGTATTGATGGGTGCCGGGGGTCTGATGATAGAAGTAGAGGATCAGGACCATGGCAAAAATGACGGCGCTCAGAAAGATCCAATGGCGCCAGGGGGAATCGGACTGGGCCAAAAACCCGAAGGCCCCTCCGGGATTGTGAATATGGGTGAGGTTGAACAAGCCGGGGATCACCACAACGCTCTTGAAAAGCGGCATCAGCTTCAGCACCATGGCCTTGGTGACCTGATCGAGGAGTACCACCAGCACTACGACGCTCGCGAAGCGTCTATATTTTTTTTTAAAATTCAGGATACTGTTTTTCCTCCCCCCCTTACACCATCCCCATGACCTCGATGCTTTTGCGGCATCGGCTACAGATGGTGGGATGATCGGCCTGCTCGCCGACCGTGGGATCATGCACCCAGCAGCGTTCGCACTTTTTGCCAGGTCCCGGAGCGACCTTGACGGAGACACCCTCGACATCTGGATCGAGATAGGCCTCCGCGAGGTTGCAGCCCAGGACGATCCGGGCTTGCGACACGATAAAAATGGCGCGCAGGTCGTTGGCATAAGGCGCCAGGCGGTCAAATAGGGCCTTGTCGAGCCCTACGGTGACGGCTGCGTCCAGGGAGTGGCCGATCACTTTTTGCGCGCGCGCCGCCTCCAGGGCCCGGGTCACCACCCCGCGAACCAGCTTGATGGTCTGCCACTCTTCGGCCAGGGCCTCATCGACCAGGTCGTGGTCCACTCGCGGCAGGCTGGCCAGGTGAATACTGGGGGCTCGATCTTCGGCAGGGGGCAGGTATTGCCATATCTCCTCGGCGGTGAAGACCAGGATGGGCGCCATCAATCGCGCCAGGCAGTCGGCAATGGCATACATGGCCGTCTGGGCGCTACGCCGGGCCGTGGCGGCCGGTGGCGACGTGTAGAGGCGGTCTTTTAGAATATCGAGGTAGAAAGCCGACAGATCCAGGGTGCAGTAGTTGAACAGCGCATGATAGACGGTATGAAACTCATAGTCTGCGTATGCCTTGCGCGCCCTTTGAACAAGGCCTTGCAGAGAGTGAAGCGCGTAGCGGTCTATGGATATCATCTGGTCACGGGGAACGGCGTCCTGGACGGGATCGAAATCGTTGAGGTTACCCAGAAGATAGCGGTTGGTGTTGCGAATACGGCGATAGGCATCGGATAACTGCTTGAGAATTTTGTCCGAGATGCGCACATCGTCACGGTAGTCCGAGGCCGAGACCCACAGACGCAGAATCTCGGCGCCATATTGATCGATGACCTTACTGGGCGCGACGACATTGCCCAGGGACTTGGACATCTTTCTGCCGTTGGCATCCACCACGAAACCGTGGGTCAAGACGGCCCGATAGGGCGCCGCCCGGCGATTGCCGACGGCGGTCAGCAGCGAGCTGTGAAACCAGCCGCGGTGCTGATCCGACCCCTCCAGGTAGAGATCTGCGGGCCAGCACAGGTCGTCGCGGGACTCCAGCACGGCGACATGGCTGACACCGGAATCGAACCAGACGTCGAGAATATCGGTCTCCTTTTCGAAACCGGCGGCCCCGCAGGCCGGGCAAGTCGTTCCCGTGGGCAGCAGCTCGGCGACCTCCTTTTCAAACCAGGCATCAGCGCCGTGGGCCAGAAACAGCGCATGGATCTCCTCCATCAACTCCTCTGTCATATACGGCGCGCCGCACCCGTCGCAAATCAACACCGTGATGGGCACGCCCCACGCACGCTGGCGCGAAACACACCAGTCGGGACGGTTGGCGATCATGCCGAAAATTCGCTCCCGGCCCCAGCGAGGTATCCATGTGACCTGATCGATGGCTTCCAGGGAGGCCTTGCGCAAACCGGTCTTGTCCATGGAGATGAACCATTGGGGTGTGGCGCGAAAGATCACCGGCTGCTTGCAGCGCCAGCAATGGGGGTAGGAGTGGGAGACCTTCTCCTCGGACAGCAGCCTGCCGGCATCGGCAAGGGCCTGATTGATTTCGCGATTGGCCTTAAAGACAAACTGGCCGCCGAAAAATTCCACCTCATCGTAAAAACAGCCCCGGTCATCCACCGGCGAATAGGCCTCCAGACCGTATTGCAGCCCCACATCGTAATCCTCGCGCCCATGTCCCGGTGCCGTGTGGACGCACCCGGTGCCGGCCTCCAGGGTCACATGCTCGGCCAGGATCAGCAGCGACTCCCGGTCGTAGAGCGGATGGCGGCAGCGCTTCTTCTCCAGTTGTTGCGCCGACAGAGGGCCCAGCAGTTCGTAGTGCTCCTTTCCAAAGGCCCGTATGCAGGTCTCCAGCAACTCCCTGGCCACAATCAGTACTTCGCCGCCATCTATCTGGACGGCCACATACTCGAAATCGGGATGCAAGGCTACGGCCAGGTTGGCAGGCAGGGTCCAGGGGGTGGTGGTCCAGATCACCACCGCGACCTCTTTGGAGTTCAAGGCCGGCAGCAGATCGCCTAAATCGTCTATCAACGGAAACTTCACATAGACCGACGGCGAGGTCGCATCCATGTATTCTATCTCGGCCTCGGCCAGAGCGGTTTTACAATCGCAGCACCAGTAGATCGGCTTTTTGCCGCGGAACAGTCTGCCGTCGATGGCAAACTTGCAGCACTCCCTGGCAATGGTGGCTTCATAAGCGTAACTCATGGTCAGATAGGGATCTTCCCAATCGCCCATCACACCCAGGCGTTTAAATTCCTCGCGCTGGATCTTGATGAACTTTTCGGCGTAGGCGCGGCATTTGCGGCGGATCTCGGCCTGGCTCATGTGCTTCTTTTGCGGGCCCAGCTCTTTATCCACATTGTGCTCGATGGGCAGGCCGTGACAATCCCACCCCGGAACGTAAACTGCGTCGGCCCCGTCCATTTGGCGCGAGCGCACGATAAAATCCTTGAGAATCTTGTTAAGCGCCGTGCCGGTATGGATATGGCCGTTGGCATACGGCGGTCCATCATGCAGGATGAACTTCGGCCGTCCAGCGGAGGCTTCACGCACCGATTGATACAGCTTGGAATCTTCCCATTTTTTAAGCTGCTCGGGTTCTCGCCGGGCCAGGTTGGCCTTCATGGGAAAGGCGGTGCCAGGCAGGTTGAGTGTCTTTTTGTACTCCATGAGGGCCTCCATTTTGACTAATCGCAAATGGGCATTACTAATTGCAATCTCATGGGATGTCAAGGTAATAGCCCCTCTTACGGCATGACAA
>CAZGPF010000134.1:0-4926 GCA_964527275.1 uncultured Desulfosarcinaceae bacterium | reverse complement strand
TGGTGGCGATGCAGGGACTTGAACCCCGGACACTGCGGATATGAGCCGCATGCTCTAACCAGCTGAGCTACATCGCCACATAAAGAGTTTGGCCCCTGAGCCGGGCTGCGGCGCGACAAGCGGTGTTCCTAACAGCTCGGCTATTTCAAGTCAAGTCGAAACCATTGGGGCTATTGCACTTTCGTGGCGCTCACCAGCTCGATGTCATATTCATCCAATGCGGTGGGCAGATCAGAAAAGACGATCATGAAGGGAGCGGTCTGGCCGGCATCGATCTGGACAGCCGCCGCCGCTCCAAGGGGAGATTTGAGTTGTTTTTTGATTTCCAACAGACCCTTCTTCGCTAGCTCCTTGTTGGGGATTATGACGCCGGCATAGGCCTGCTCGGTTTTGGTCAGTTTTTTGCCCTTAATGAAAAGCTCTCCTTTTAAAAGCACATTCTTGCACGCTACGTCATATCCATTTTGCACTTTGCCGGTGACAATGAAGAGACTCCCCGATTTCTCATGCTCTAAAAATCGGGCTTCGAGATCGAGGGTGGTAATCTTCAGAACCCCGAAAGGATCTTGCGGCTTGGGATTGATATATTGGCTAAGATAGGGAATTTGAATATCGTTCCTTGTCACATAGTCGTAGCCGAAATATCCGCCCCCACCCAACAAGGCCAGGATCAGAATAAGGATCAGTGCCTTGACGGCACCTCTCTTCTTGGGCTTGGCGCTCACTTCGGCCAGTACAGCCATTTCATCAGCTTCGAACGCTTCCTCATAGGGGTCATCGCTATCCGCGAATCTCTCATTTACGGTTGCATCTGAAGTGGCGGAGGTCGTAAGCGCTGTATCAGTGGGGAGTTCATCTTCCTCAGCCGGAAGAGAATCGCTGTCCTCGGGCGCGAGTTCAAGCTTCATATCACCGACATCAATGTTCTTGGTAGTTGTCGAATCTCTCTCATCCTCATCGGACGGATCAGGAGCGGATAGATCACGTTCCTCTTCGGCCTCGGCATTGACATCCTCGAGTCCCAGGTCGAGTTCCATCTCCTCGTCACCGCTTCCGTTATCGTCACTTTCGGTATCCGCGTCATCGTCGTCCAGATCTTCAGACCACTGTTCGCCGCCTTCGTGGTCTGTTCCAATATTCTCGGCCATGCCATCCTGAACCAGGGTATCATCTTCGAGCATCTGCTCGATATCGGACAAACCCAACTCCTCCGCCGAGCTTTGCGGTTCATCTCCAGGCTCCCGGAAGTCAACTGCCTCGTCTTCGAATTGGGCATCGAAATCGAACTCTGCCTCTTGGTTTGCATCTTCCTGGTCCCAGGACACGTCGGATTGGGGTTTCGCCGACTCCTCCCTGACCGCAGAGCTCTCTGCCGGTGTATCGTCGACCGGCGCCGGCGGATAAGCTAAAAAGACGTTACGGCATTGGGAGCAACGAACCTTCGATCCTGCGGGTTTTAAAAGCTTTTCATCCAAACGAAAGATAGTGTTGCACTGCTGGCAAGTAATATTCATGGCACACCTTCAGTCTTAATTATTAGGCTGTACTTTTTGCAGGGGCATCACCATAGGATGTGGAGGCCTCCAGTTTCAATGCGGCCAGCACTACAGAAAATGGCCGCTCTTGTCAATAATTTTAATTCCTTATAGCCCCGTGGCCGCCAGCGCGGATACTATTTTTTGCTGTTCGGCGGTGAGTTGTTTGGGGGCCTCGATAAGAATCAGCACATATAGATCTCCCTTGCCGGAGCCTTGCATGTGAGGCAAGCCATGACCGGCCAGGCGCATCTTAGTGCGGTGCCTGGTGCCGGGAGGAACTTTCAGGTTGAGTTCCCGGCCTTCGAGAGTAGGTACCGAGATTTGGGTTCCCAGGAGTGCCTGGGTCAATTTGATCCGCCCGCAAACGATGAGATCGTGGTTGTCCGCTGAAAAGAGAGGGTCGTCTACAATCTTGACTTTTATTAATAGATCGCCGGGCGGGCCGCCATGGGAGCTAGGTTGACCCTTGCCACTGAGGCGCAATTTTTTGCCGTCAGGCACTCCCTTGGGGATTTTGACGCTGATGGTTTCGTCACGCCCCCGATGTCGCAAGGATATCTGTTTAGAGGCGCCGCTGGCCACATCGCGCAGGGTCACCGGCAATTCATATATCAGGTTTGATCCCTTGACGGCCATTTGCCCTCCCCGGCCGCCGCCAAACGGTGACCCGCCGCCGAAAGGAGAGGTGCCGCCAAAGGAGAAGCGCAAACCACCGTTGGCAGTTCGCGCCCCGGCGCCACCGAAACCGAACTCCCTGAAGATATCGTTGAAATCAAAGTTGCGAAATATCTCTTCCTGGCTGAAGCGCTGCTGGAAATCGGCGGAACCAACGGTGTCATATTGTTTGCGTTTCTCAGGATCGCTCAAGACCGCATAGGCTTCGCTGATTTTTTTAAATTTCTCTTCAGCGGCCTTATCGCCCTTGGCCTGATCAGGATGATATTTCATGGCCAGCTTGCGATAGGCTTTTTTTATCTCTGTGTCGCTGGCTTTTTTCCCAACACCCAGGCTCTGGTAGTAATCTGTGTCTGGCATCAATCAAGCGCCTCGTGAATTATTGTGCTACTGTCGGCATAACCATCCGAAAGCAATTTAAATTTCGTTATAAAAATAGTATGCTCCCCAACACCTGTCAAGGCCAGCCGGCGTTCAAAGCCATTTCAGCTGGTCCAGACACAGAGGCGGACGCTTACAGTGCTACAGCTTATCACCTCTTATGCACTTTTACCCCCTGAACGGGTACGAAAAGGCGATGTGCTCCCATCCAGACCGCCACCATGGTTCATAGGCCCGTGCCGTCAGCGATCAGAAACTTGATCACAATCTGATCGATGGCTTTCAGGGTGTGAGCTCCCCAGTCGCCAATCCTAAGATCGTTGCCCATGCGCTGGGCCCTGTTCCGATGCCCGTAAAGCAACCATAAGCACGGAAATGGCTGCCGGTGTTATGCCGGAGATCCGGGAGGCCTGCCCTAGGGAGGCCGGTCGGACAGAGGTGAGTTTTTCCTTCAGCTCGTTGGAGAGTCCATGGACCCGGTGGTAATCGAAAGCCTCGGGCAGCATGATTTTTTCCAGATGCTTGAAACGCTCTATTTCGGCCAGGTGGCGTTTGATGTAGCCTGCGTATTTAATCTCGATCTCCACCTGCCGCGACACGCGCCCATCCACCGGCTCTGGGTTGGGCGCCAGCCGCTGCACCGTATCGTAGTCCAGTTCGGCCCGTTTGAGTAGTTGATCCAGGTGCACTCCGTTGGCCAAGGGCCGGGTCCCCCGATCTTCCAGGTAGCGGTTCACCTTCTCCAGTGGCTTGATAACTGTGCTCGTAACCCGCTGGATCTCATCGGCGATCTGCCGCTTGCGTTCCGCCGCGTCCTGGGCGTCGTCTGCCGATACCAGGCCCAGCTCATGCCCGATTTGCATCAGACGCAAATCGGCATTGTCCTCTCGCAGCATCAACCGGTATTCGGCGCGAGAGGTAAACATGCGGTATGGCTCCCTGGTGCCTCGGGTTACCAGGTCATCCACCAGCACGGCCATATAGGCCTGGGATCGATCCAGGATAAAAGGCGGACGACCCTGGATCGCCCCGGCGGCATTTATGCCGGCCCACAATCCCTGGGCGGCGGCCTCTTCGTAACCGGAGGTCCCGTTGATCTGGCCGGCCAGGTAGAGCCCGGACACCTTCTTGGATTCCAGGGTGGACTTTAGCTGGATGGGGTCCACGTAGTCGTATTCGATGGCATAGGCCGGCCGCATGATCTCGGCCGCTTCGAGACCCTCCACGCCGCGCACCATCTCTATCTGGAGCTCCAAGGGCAGGCTGTTGCCCAGCCCGCTGGCATAGACCTCCTCGGTATCTAGGCCCTCCGGCTCCAGGATGATCTGGTGGCGCTGCTTGTCGGTAAAGCGCACGATCTTGTCCTCCAAGGATGGGCAGTAACGTGCGGACACTCCTTTGATGACGCCGCCGTGCAGCGCCGAAAGGTGGAGATTGTCGCGCACCAGTCGGTGCACCCTCGGGTTGGTGTGGCCGATGAAGCTGGTCATGGGCGGAAGTGGAAATTGGCGGTTGGAAAAGGAGAAGGGGCGCGATACGCCGTCAAATTTCTGGGCGCTGAACTTGGAGAAATCGACGCTGCGGCGGTCGAGTCGTGGCGGGGTGCCCGTCTTCATGCGGCCTAAGGTCAGGCCGATGTGTTGAATGCTTTCGGCCAGGGCGTAGGCGGCAAACTCGCCGGCCCGGCCCGCGCGCATAGAGCGGAAACCGATATGCATCAACCCGCTGAGAAAGGTGCCAGTCGCCAGGATCACGGCCTCGGCCTGGTAACAACCACCGCAGTTGTCCTCCAGACCCTTGATGCGTCCGTTCTCCACCACCAGTTTCTCCACCACGGCCTGCTTGACCTCCAGGAGGGGCTGACGCTCCACCACGGCCTTCATGGCCATGTGGTAACGCTGCTTGTCGTTCTGGGTACGCGAGGATTGCACAGCCGGGCCTTTTTTGGTGTTGAGCAGCTTGTACTGGATGGCGCTGCAATCGGAGATCTTGCCCATCTCCCCGCCCAGGGCATCTACCTCGCGTACCAATTGGCCCTTGGCCATGCCGCCGATGGAGGGGCTGCAGGGCATGGCTGCGATCTTGTCCAGATCGATGGCCATCATCAGAACGGCGCATCCCATACGTGCTGCGGCCAAGGCCGCCTCGCACCCGGCATGCCCTGCGCCCACCACGATAAGGTCATATCTCTTCAAATAGGATCTCATGAGCCGACTCTTTACTTCCGCATAACAAAAAACTATGTAACTACTCAGCGTAATGGCAAAAAGCACAAAGAAAGCACGAACTGTAACGATTGTATCTCGAACTGTAACTGCTCAGAGTGCTTTAG
>CAZGPF010000133.1:0-4928 GCA_964527275.1 uncultured Desulfosarcinaceae bacterium | reverse complement strand
AAGCAGATGTACTTTGGTACCTCAAAGGCCCGGCAACGCAGCAGATTCGGTGCCCGGTGAACGCTTACTCGCTGTGCAGCACATTGTAGAAGGAGTCGCGCTGGGCCGGCGCGAAACCGGCGCGCCGGATGATGGTTTTGACTCTTTCGGCGGTGGCGCTGTGCCCGTGGCCGGCCGTTTGCAAGACATTCTCTTCTACTAGAATGCCGCCGAAGTCATCGGCGCCGGCCAGCAGGCCCAGTTGCCCGGCGGCCGTATTTTCACTGAACCATGAAGATTGGATATGCGCAAAGTTGTCCAGCACCAGTCGCGCCAAGGCGATGATACGCACATATTTGGCCGGGTGGGAGCGGTGGGTAACCTCACGGCCCAAGGGATTGCCGCCAGGCTTGAATGACCAGGGGATAAAACTTGTAAATCCTGCGCTGCGATCCTGCAGATCTCGCAGGGCAAAAAGATGGGCCACAATATCGGCATCGGTCTCCACATGGCCGAACATCAAGGTTGCCGTAGATTGGAACCCCATGGCATGGGCCTGCTCGCAGACCGCCAGCCACTGCTTGGCGGTAGCTTTGCGCGGGGCGATGCGTTTGCGCACCGATTGGGTTAGTACTTCGGCACCGCCGCCTGGGATGGTGCGCACGCCGGCGTCATACACTGCCTCCAGGATCTCGCCCACCGGGCGGTTTTCGATGCCTGCCAGGTAAATATATTCGGCCGGGCTGAAGGGATGGATATGGATTCCAGGTGCCGCAGTCTGGATGGCCCGGATATATGCCAGCCAGTCGGCGAGCCGTATCTTGGGGTTATGTCCGCCCTGGAGCAACACGGTGGTGGCGCCCAGTCTGGCTGCCTGGCCTGCTCTCCTGCCCACCTGGGCCGGAGTCAGGGTAAAGGCGTCTTCATCATTGGCGGCGCGGTGGAAGGCACAGAACCGACATTGGGTCTCGCAGATATTGGTATAGTTGGGATTGGTATCGTGGACGAATGTGACCCTCTGTTCGGGATGACGGCGCATGCGTTCGGTATGCGCACGGGCCATCAACTCTCCTAAGGGCGGGTTGACCAGCAGGTCCAGGGCCTGGTTCCGATCCAGCCGTCGATCCCCTGACGAGTCGCGATGACGATGGTTGCGGTTCATGACTTTTTCCGTGGGGCGGTGCATGCGTCGAACTTATCGGCCGGGGTATACATGGAAGGGGTCCCGTGACGCCGCAGTTCGCTTAGAAAGCGTCGCTGTCCGGCCTCATCGTCTGCGGTGAGGCATCGTCGAATCGAGCGCAAATAGTGCTCCACATACTCTGCGGGCAGATTCATGCGTTTGGACACGCGGGGTATGGCCGTGAGGATCAAGGCCTCTTCCTGGCGGGCAAACCTTTCCAGCCAACGCGTGAGCAGGCGCGCCAACTCCGGGGGTGCCTGCTTGTGGACCACCCAACGCGCGAAGACAAAGGGCAGGTGAAAGCGTTGGTGCCACATGCCCGCCAGGTCGAGCACATGGGTATAGCCCTGAACCTCGCCGCGGGCCTCGAACTGCCGGGCCCAGCGCAGGGCGCGGTCGCCGATCACCAGGCAGCCGTTACTCAATTCTCCTTGGCCGGCCAGGAAGGGCACCCTGTCAAATCCATGGGCATATCCCAGCAGCAGATAGAGCAGGCGCACGCTGGAGGCCGATTCGCCGGTGAGTCCCACGGTAAGGGGACGGGTAAATTGCCCGAAGGGGCGGTCGGTAAAGAAGAGCACGCTTATGGCACGACCGTTCACGGCGATACCATAGCGCCCCACAAAGCGGGTGCTGTTTTGCAGCGCGTTCAAGCCGCCCACAGGCACCGCCGCCGCCAGGAGGCGTTTCTCTTTCAGGGCTTGGATGCTATCCCGGGGAAGGCATTCCACGAAGGCACACCCAGCGGGAGGCCCCATCTGCTGAAACGGCGCCATATTGGCGTAAGGAATCATGGCAACGGGAAAGCTCATTTTCAGGAAAGGTCTCCAAACCGGCCGTCCCGTTCGCGGGGCCTGAAGCCGGCCGTCCGAATGGTTGCGGTCATCTTATCACGGGCAAGACCCCTGGGAGTGCTGGCCCCGGCCATGTGGGCGATCTTCTCCTCGCCGATGGTGCCGTCCATATCGTCGCCCCCCCAGCTAAGGCCCGCAGCCGCCGTCTCCAACCCCGTCATAGGCCAATACGATTTCAAATGGTCGATATTGTCCAGTACCAGCCGCGAGATGGCCAGCACGGCCAGGATCTCCAGGGGCGGAGGAGCGTGAGTTTCAAATTTGCCCTCTCCGGGCTGAAAGGGCAAGGGGATGAAGCAGGTAAACCCCCCGGATCGATCCTGGGCCCGGCGCAGGGTCAGCAAGTGCTCGATGCGCTCGCGCCAGGTGTCGCCGAAACCGAAAAGCATGGTGGCGTTCGTGGGAATCTTCAGGTCGTGGGCCAATTGGTGAATCCGCACCCAGCGTCGGGGACCGATCTTATTTGGCCAATGCTTTGCATAGAGGCGACGGGAGAAGATCTCCGCCCCTCCGCCGGGCAGGGCATTCATGCCGGCCGCCTTGAGTTCATTCAGGACGGCGGATTGGCTCTTGCGGGCCGTCGCGGCAAAATAGGCGATCTCCACGGCGGTGAAGGCCTTGATATGCAGATCGGGATGGTTTTGCCGCAGCCGGCGTACCAGTTCCAGGTTGCGCTCGTAGGGCCACACCTGGTTCAAGCCGCCGACGATGTGGGCTTCGGTGGGCTTCAGGGCCTCCACCTGGCTCAAAATCTCATCTTCGGTAAGCACGTAGGCATGCTCTGCATGACGCGAGGCGGCATAATTGCAAAAAGTGCATCCGGCCCCACAGATATTGGCCGGATTGATCTGGATATTGAAGACGAAGGTGGCCACATCGCCAAACCGCTGCCGGCGATTGGCCAGGGCCGCCCGGCCGAGGTCATGCACGCGGTCGGGAGTGATGGCCGCCGCCAGTTCGAAGGCTTGCTCGCTACTGAGCCGCTCTCCGCGGGCGCCTCTATCCACTGCCGCCGCAAACAGGTGGTCATCCATATCAGGTGGCTGCTCTCCTAATAAAGCCTATATGGGTATACCGTAGTCCGACCAGCGCTCATTGACCCGTCGTTCAACCGTGGGATCGAATTCAACGGGCTGGGGGTAGCCTTTTTTCCAGCGAGCGTCAATAAGGATCGGAAAATCGAATAACAGGCGGTTGGCCTTGATGGTTCGGGCGGCCGGATGCAGATCAACATTGGGGTCGAAGCGCGTGAACCAACCCCACAGACGCATGATAGGATCGTGGAGGTCTATATCTTCGGAGACCAGGATATGAAACAGGTATTGCCCGGTCACCGGATCGCGCCGCAAGGCTTCTGCCAGCACATCCAGATCGTCGAAACCGTCGGCCGCCTTGAGCATCAGAAAGGCGGGACCCACGGCCACGGCTTCACGCAATTGAAGATGCACGTCAGTGACCGCAAGCGGCGCTGGAGGAGGTGTCTGGCGCACGCGCCGGCCGTTTCGGCCCGTGGCCACCATCACCAGGCGGCTGCCGGTGTTCATGGCCGGACCGGTAAAATCGAGGGTATCCTGGGCCGTGGGGCTTAGCAGATGGATACCCTCGGGAGTCAGATAGCGCCACAGCGCATCACTAACAGCCCGAAAATTTCGCACATCCACATCGTCATTTACGGTGATCATAACCTTGGTCAGCGAGACTTGCCCCTCTCCCAGCATGGACAGGGTATGTTTCAAGGCTTCGCCGGGGTAGCGCTCCTCGACCGCCATCACCGCCAGGGCGTGGAATCCGGTTTCGGGATAGGCCCAGAGATCCTTGATGGCCGGCTTGATATGTCTGAGCAGCGGCAGGGTCATGGCCTGGAGGGCCTCGCCAATATAGTAGTCCTCCTGGACCGGCTTGCCCACCACAGTGGCTGGATAGATGGCATCCGCGCGGGCCAGCACGCGCCGCACCCGAAATACCGGGTAGTCGGCAGCCTTGGAGTAGTGGCCGAAATGGTCGCCAAAGGGCCCTTCCCGGCGCATATCGCCGGGCTGCACCGTACCCTCGATCACAAACTCGGCCGCAGCCGGAATGCAGTGGCCACTGCCGGCGCGCCGGACTACAGCCAGAGGGCGGCGCATCATATAGGCGGCCAGCAACCGCTCGTCCACCCCTTCGGGCAGCGGAGCCACGGCGGCCATCACCAGGGCAGGCGGCCCGCCCAGGATCACGCTCACCGGTAGAGGTTGCCCCTCCTGCAGGGCCTTGTGAAAATGAAAACCGCCCCCTTTTTCGATCTGCCAGTGCATGCCGGTGGAGGCGGCGTCGAAGCGTTGCAGCCGGTAAATACCCAGATTGCCCTGACCGGTCAGCGGATCGGTGGTGTACACCAACGGCAAGGTGAAAAATGGTCCGCCATCACCGGGCCAGCAGGTTAGCACCGGCAAGCGATTCAGATCAGGCGGCTGGGTGACGGTTTCCAGAACAGGGCCTTTGGACACCCTGCGTATGCGTGTGGGCAGCAGCCGCTTCAGGTCGTAACGCGAGCGCCAGAGATCTCCCAGGTTGGGCGGCAGCATGCGATGCATCACGCGGGCCACGCGCTCGCCCAGCGCCGAGGGCTCCTCGCCACAGACCAGGGCAACCCGCCGACGGGTGCCGAACAGATTGGAGACCAGGCGATAGGGCGAATTTTTGACCTTTTCGAATAGCAGGGCCGGGCCGCTAGCGGCGATAACCCGGTGCTGGATGATGGTGATCTCCTGAAAGGGATCGACCGGGGTCTTCACACGCGCCAATTGACCGCGGCGCTCTAAATCGTCGATAAAGGCGCGCAAATCCGCATACATCAGCGGTACCCGTTCAGGGGGTAAAAGTGCATAAGAGGTGATAAGCTACAGCACTGTAAGCGTTTGCAGGGTGCCGGA
>CAZGPF010000132.1:4469-4930 GCA_964527275.1 uncultured Desulfosarcinaceae bacterium | reverse complement strand
CGATATACGGATGAATGCTTGAATGGCTCATTTAGCAATTCTGGATTTGTATTACAGGATATAGTTAACCAGATTGGTCATCGTTTTGGTTTTACGGTTGAATATGGAAAATACCGTGGTGTCATAAATCAAATCGGTTTTGATGGTTTGTGGACGCTTCCCAACGCTCACAATATCATAATTGAGGTCAAGACAACTGATGCTTACCGCATCAACCTAGACACGTTGGCTGAATATCGGAACAAGCTAATTAAAAACCAAACAATATTAGAAAAAAAATCATCAGTGCTACTAGTTGTTGGTAGGCAGGATACTGGTGATCTTGAAGCACAAATTAGAGGGTCACGTCATGCATGGGATATGAGATTGATCAGTGTAGATGCTTTATTAAGGTTGATGCAATTAAAGCAGAAGGTGGAAGACCCTAGCATAATCCAAAGAATTTATGATTTGCTTATTCC
>CAZGPF010000132.1:0-4459 GCA_964527275.1 uncultured Desulfosarcinaceae bacterium | reverse complement strand
AACTTGATGAGATAGTTGAAATCGTGTTTTCTACAGCAGAAGACGTTATTGAAGAAGAGCCCGATGACGATTCAGATATTGAAGAGTCTAAGTCAACCAAATTGACACCTGTTGCTTTTCATAAAAAATGTATAGACCGTATTGAGAAACACCTTGACCTTTCATTGATGCAACAGACAAGAACTCAATATACTTCATCTGATGGTGCCTTGTCGCTAATTTGTAAAGTCTCCAAGGAATATACAAAGGGTGGCAGGGGATATTGGTTTGGATTCCAACCATACCATAAAGAGATGTTAGAGGGCACGGAGACAGCTTATATGGCATTTGGATGTGGTTCTGAAGACCTAATATTGATGATACCAGCAAAAGACTTTATTCCATGGCTTGGGGGTTTTAATGAAACCATAAAAGGAGATCGGCGTTCTTGGCATATTCACATTTCCAATGTTGATAAAAAGTTGATGCTTCTACGCAAAACAGGATATGATTCAATAGATTTAAACAAATATATTCTCCTATGCTCATCCAGAGATAGCTGATTTGTAAAAGTTAAGATCTTACCAGACACTTCAGAATAAAAACATATATGCACGACCCAGGGCGTCATTGCGGGGGGAGGCATCAAAATCTCCTCTACAGTGGTGGCCGGTCGTCTCAATCCATAAAGTCAGAAGATAGTATGTCTCACTTGGCTCTCTTACCCCCTTGCATTGCTGGTTGGGCGGTTTTCCATCCAACTCGCGGTCGGCCTGCTCCGGGAATTGCTATCTGATTTTCAAAGAACAGTATTATCAATTTGAGTAGTAAATCAACCGATCGACAAAAACCGGGGAGAGATTCATGGCCGACAATTTCGACTTCGACATGGGCGTCATTGGTGGCGGCGCTGCTGGTTTGACCGTGACGTCGGGGTCGGCCCAATTGGGTGCCAGGACCCTGTTGGTGGAAAAAGAGAACGAGCTGGGCGGCGATTGTCTGCATTTTGGATGTGTGCCCAGCAAGACCCTGATAAAAAGTGCGCGGGTTTATCACCTGATAAAGCATGCCGAGAGCTATGGTTTGCCATCCGTGGTGGTCCCGCCGGTCGATTTTACGAGAGTGACCGACCGCATCAGGAGCGTGATCGCCACCATCCAAAAGCACGACTCCGAGGAGCGTTTTCGCGGGTTGGGGGCTAAAGTGCTTTTCGGCGAGGCGCGTTTTGTGGACCCACACTCCATCGACCTGAGCGGCAAACGCTACAGTGCCAAAAACTGGGTCATCGCCACGGGATCATCGGCCGCGGCTGCGCCCATACCCGGTCTTGCCGAGACGCCCCATATCACCAACCGGGAGATCTTTTACCTAAAGAAACTGCCCGCCCGCATGGTGGTGCTGGGTGCCGGTCCCATCGGCATCGAAATGGCCCAGGCCTTTAACCGCCTGGGATCGAAAGTGGTGGTGGTCGACCGCGCCGACCAGATTTTAAGCAAGGAAGATAAAGATATGGCCGATATGGTCATGGGAGTGCTGGTCTCCGAAGGGGTTGAATTTCATTTGGGCGCGGAGATCGAAGCGGTGCGCGACGGCGCTGCCGGTAAGGAGGTGTCCATCAGCGACGGCAAGGGGCAGCACCTGACCCTCAAGGGCGATACCATTCTAGTGGCCATGGGAAGAGCGGCCAATGTGACCGGCTTGGGCCTGGAAGATATCGGGGTCGCGCATGATCGCGGCGGCATAACCGTGGACCGCCGTCTACGGACCAGCCAGAAGCATATCTACGCGGCCGGGGACGCCAACGGCGGATATCAGTTCACCCATGCCGCCGGCTACGAAGGCGCAATCGTGATCAGCAACGCCATATTCCGCCTGCCCCGCAAGGCCGACTATACCAACCTGCCGTGGTGTACTTATACCGATCCAGAACTGGCCAGCATCGGCATGAACCAGAAGATGGCCGAGGCTGCCGGCATCCGGACGCATGCCTGGGAAGAGGAGTTCAAGGAGAACGACCGCGGCCTGGCCGAGGGGCAGCGGGTGGGGCGCATCCGCCTCCTGGTGGACGATAGGGAAAAGCCGGTGGGTGTCCAGATCGTGGGACCGCGCGCCGGAGATTTGATCTCCGAGTGGGTGGCGGCCCTCAACGGCAAAGTCAAACTCTCTACCATCGCCGGGGCTATGCATCCCTACCCCACCAGCGCCGAAATCAACAAGAAGGTGGCTGCATCGCTTCTCGCGCCAAAAATCTTCTCCGCGAAGATGCGGAAATATTTAAAGTTCTTCTTTAGCCTCAAAGGACCCGTTCAGGCCGCAGAACGGCTGGAGGACGGAACATGACCTCGTCGTCACACAGCGCCTTTGCGAATCGCTCCAGGGCCGTCATCAAGGCGGGCATCTTCGTGGCCTTTATTATCGGCGCGATCTTGCTGGTACGCCATACGCCGGTGAGAGACTACCTGACCGCCGAAGCCATGGGCGCTTTTCTGGATAGAGCCGGTCTCTGGGCACCCTTGGTTTTCATCGCCATCTACGCGGTGGGTGTCTCCCTGTTTGTGCCCGGCACCCTGCTCACCGGCCTGGGCGCCGCCATCTTCGGTCCTTATTGGGGTTTCGTATATGTATGGTTCGGCGCCATGATAGGATCGAGCGCGGCTTTCATCATCGGCCGCACCCTGGGCCGTGAATTTGCCGCAGGTCTGATCGGCGACAGGCTCAAGAAATATGACGACGCCATCGAACACAACGGATTGGCCGCCGTGCTCTACCTGCGGCTGGTCTACTTTCCTTTCACCCCCATGAACTTCGGCATGGGTTTGACCAGGGTACGCTTCCGGGACTATTGCCTAGGCACGGGCCTGGGCATCATCGTGGGCACTTTCATATTCACCTTCTTCATCGGCACCCTCAAGCAGGTCTGGACCTCGGGCAACTGGGGCGAGCTGCTCTCTGCCAGGGTGTTCTTCTCCATCGGACTTTTTATCTTCTCTCTCTTTATCCCCTGGATTATCAAGAAGGTGAAGGGTGAGGCGTAGGCTGAATATTGGACGGGCATAGTGTCTTTTAGGCAACAAGCCGGTGTGGCCTAAAACCTGGATTCCCGGAAAATTGTAACGATGGACAATATGGGGTCAAATCTCGATTTGGGATTTGTTTCAATCCACGCTCCCGCATGGGGAGCGACAAACCTCAAATCGAGATTTGACCCCATTTGACTTACACTGCCCTTTCTGGAATCCTGGCTACAGAAAAATATCCTTGTTCTCCGGTGCCTCAAGGAAATCAGGCAGGGAAGCTACCTGGGCGCCGTGGAGTGGGTAGCTATCTTCGATGGGTGCTATTATCCATGCGCGTTTGATGTTGAGATCCTTTAATGCTGTCCAGAACCCACGCCGGGGCTTGGCCGTTGCCGATACTTTGAACTCAACGGCAACCCGCGAGCCTCCCTGTTCCAATACGAGATCAATTTCCGCACCCCGCACAGTTCGAAAAAAGGCGGCCTGTACCGTTTTTTTGCAGCGCGACAATATGTTTTGCAGGCAGAAACCTTCCCAGGAGTTGCCGTAAACCGGGTGGCCCATTAGTGTATTGCGGTCTATGATGTTTAAAAGGGTGTGCAAAATGCCGCTGTCCCGCAAATAGATCTTGGGGGATTTTATCAGTCGTTTTTTGAGATTGGCGGTATAGGGTTGCAGACGGCGCACCATAAAGGCACCTTCCAGCAAGTCAATATATGTGCGAATAGTCGGCCCCTTGACACCAATGGAATTGGCCAGCATGTCCATATTCAATAGCTGACCGTGGTTATGGGCCAGCATGGTCCACAGTAGCCTGATCCGTTCAGGAGCAATCCGCGGCCGCAACATGGGGATGTCCCGTTCCAGGAAGTCACGGATAAAATCGAGGCGCCATTCAAAACTCTCTTGCTTGTCCGTCGCCAGCCAGCTCAAAGGGTAACCTCCCTTTAACCATTGGACTTCCAGGTTGTTTTGGGAAGCGACTTCATTGATTAGAAACGGTGTCAGCTCGTGGTAGCGAATTCTGCCGGCCAGGCTTTCAGAGCTTTGTCGGATCAGATCTCTGGACGCTGAACCTAAAATCAAGAATCGCCCGGGTAGCCGGTTCGAATCGATGGCATACCTCATGACCGGAAACAAATCCGGTACCCTCTGAATCCCGTCTATACAGATCAATCGATCTCTATTGGCCGCAAACAGCGTCTCTGGATCGCTGAGCCGGGCCACGTCAAATGGACGTTCCAGATCGAGGTACAGCACTTTTGTAAAACTGGCGACCAAATCACGAGCCAAGGTGGTCTTGCCACATTGCCTGGGCCCAAGAATTCCCACTGCAGGCATTTTTTTCAATGCGGCCAGGACAAATGAACTGATAAATCTGGGGATCATTTCCAGCATAATATAATTTCTTATGTAACTACTCAGAGCACTTCATCTTCGGCCCTTCAGGCCTTTCCATATAG